>JALYRR010000057.1:0-8685 GCA_030855265.1 Bacteroidota bacterium
GTGTTTACATTGTTAGCAGCGATCCATGTAAAAGTGGAAGGAGTTGAACTTGTTAAAGGAATATTAAGCGTGCCTCCGCTGCAAATAGTGGCTGTAGCGGAACTGGTCATAGAAGGAACAGCGTTAACTGTAATTGTTTGTACCTGCGCAGCTGAACAAGCGCCTGAGCCCAAAGAGTATGTAACATTAAAAGTACCTGCTCCGGAAGTTGCGGGATTAAATGTATTTCCTGAAACACCTGTCCCGGACCATGTTCCACCAGCAGTACCCGTAACCAAAGTGTTTAGATTAACAGATCCTGAATTGGTACAAAGCGCAGCAGGAGGAGTCCAGCTTGCATTATAAGGATTCGTGACCGTAATAGCCTGGCAATAAGTATAAGTTGGACAAGTTCCCGGAGGATCAAATGAATAACAGATTGTGTAGGTACCAGAACCTGCAGCGGCAGGATCAAAACCGGTAAACCCCCAGTCTGTTGTACTTACAAGACAACCAACGCAAGCCGGGCTGATTGACCATGATGCGACTCCTGATAAAGTGCCAGGAGGGATTGTAATATTCTGACATGCACCATCATCTGTCCATGTGCCAGTTGAGAGAACGGCCCCGTTGGAAACATCGATGATGGTATAAGGCATATTTGGTTGTGCTGTATTATTCTCGCATAACTGAATAAGATTCGTCGCCGAGGGTGACATTGTTGAGAATTGAATATCATTGTTTGCAGACGGAGTAATTGGCAAACCACAACCGCTGGCTGCAGGTCCGGAGCATAAAATAAAAGTTCCGTTTTCAAACCAGTTGATCTGATTTGTCGTGTTTGCATTTCCGTTGAAGGAGATCATGATACCGGGAGTAATCGGATTTCCGAAAGGGGAATTACCTGAAGCAATAAGTCCGAAAGCCGGATCTGTACAAGCAACTGTGGCAGGCATATTCCCTCCACCTGACAAAAGAAAACCATTTCCGGAAGTAACTGAAGGACAAGTAATGGAACAATCGGCTGGAGATCCGCCGGTTTGCGTAAAAGTGATCGTTCCGGCAACCCCGCTGTAATTGGTAATACAAATCATAAAATACTGATCCGCTGCGGATGCCACAAGGGTCATGTTTTCTACTGCCGCAGCGCTGTAGCTGCAATCTTCAATATTGGCAGCAGTAAGGTTGTTGCAGATATTTACTGTGGTAGTAAATGGTCCGTATGCAATAAAATCGACATCAATACCTGTTCCTGAACCATTGACCTGGCTAAGGTTGAAATTCATAGTACCAGCAGTAGTGGTATTGATGAGGAACCATGCCGGATTCGGCTGCGTAAACAAACATCCGTAATCTGGGCCAACTTCTGCAGTGGTCGTAGTATTATTTGGAAAAGAAAAAGGGCTGCCCACCGCTGTACAAAAGGGAGTTGCACTTGCACAATTGTTTCCCTGAGAGAAACCGGATTGAACAAATAAAAACAGCGCTGTAAAAAGAAGTAGAAATCTTTTCATATGGATGTGTTTGTGTAAATTGGAGTTTGTTTTATTTACCGCTTACTTTTTTCTTCACATGCTCTTTAAGAATACCAGGATGATTTCTGTAAAATTCATCTACAATTGCATTGTATTGTTTCAGATCAAGTGATTTATTGTAAACCGGAAAATCAGCAGGAAGCTCGTTAACAGTGAGGTTATTTAAAAATTCTGCCTTACGCCCCATGTATTTATCATTCACATCATACGGCAAGGGCGAATGAGTTGCTTTAACTGCACTCGCGCCGGACCGGGCAGAATTCTTGTCTGTAGAATTACCCGTTTGGGCAAAAACAGAAACTCCTGTTAAAAGGAGAATGGAGAGCAAAAGTGATTTCATGTTAATTAAATGTTTTTTTATTGAACTAATTTGAAAAGCTTCATAATCAGCCTTCTAATTTAATATTTTTTTCTATAAACGGCATATTTTCAATGATAAAAATTATTTTTTTACCGATCGGGACATAAGATCGTAATAGAAATTGGCTTGTATTAAATCACCTTTCTCCTTGTAATAATTTGCAAGAAATGAATTGAGCACTTTGTTATTCGGATTAATGCTAATAGCTTTCTCAAGATAGGGCAATGCTTTCAGCGTGTCGCCATCCATAAAATACACATTTCCTATGTTAACATACATAATATCGGATTTTACGCCTTTTTTAATTGCCTCCTCATTCAACTGCACAATTTTATCAAACTCTTTAAGACTTGCATACATATTACTGAGGGAAAAATATGTCGATGTAAAATCCGGATCGATGGCAACTGTTCGCAAAAAATTCTTTTCAGCTAAGTCAAATTCTTTCAATGCCGAGTAACAGGTTGCTAAATTAAAATAAGCTTCTACATAATTTGTATCCAGTTGTATCGCTTTCTTTAGATAAGGAATCGACTGATCCGGCTTACCATAATAAGTGTAAAAGACCATCCCGAGGTTATTAAGTGAACTTGTATAATCCGGTATGATCCGCAAGGATTCCTTGTAATGTTTAACAGAAGTGGTTACATACTTTCTTTTTTCTTCCGTTCCCATTTTGGGATTTTCTTTGATCTTCTGAATACAGGCTGCCGCATATAAAGAATTTGCATGTGCAGATTCCTTCGCTTTTTTAGCGTCAGCCTCATACAATGAAAAAGAAGATTTCCAGTCATCGGTTCTGATAAAAACAGCACTTCCCATTATAATGATCATTACAGCAATCAAAAGGCCTAAAGAGCTTTTAAGAGAAGGGAATTGCAGGCTTCTGTTTCCAAACTCCACCTTCATCAATTTCAACAAACCATAGGCGGCGAGAATACTGAGTCCAAGGGAAGGTACAAATGCAAAACGCTCTGCAACAATTCCTACAACTGGTATAAGAATATTGGTGAACATCGAAATTGCCAGCAGGAAATAAATGATGCCGTATACGGGCGTCTTATTTGTTTTGAAATGTTTCAGGACAAAGAAAAGAACTGCAACAATTGCCACCAGAACGAACCATACAATCGGATCTGACCAGGAACTTATCGGAACCTGATTGTAACCGTAATAGGAAATCAGCGGCTTTGGCAGCAGAAACATTTTTAAATAAAACCATATGCTGTAAATTCCGGTAGGAATCCTTTCCAGAATAGTTGTATCCTGATAGAGCGGGTTCTCCCACTCAAGAAATTTCCTCTCAACCTCCTGTGCAGTGTTTCTGATGAGCATCCGGAATGTGACAACAACAAGAAGGAATGAAAGAAAGATCCAGCCCATTCGCTTTAATGGAAAATCCTTCAGATACCAAAGTGTAAAAGGGATGATCGCAAAATAAGTCATGGCATCTTTTTTCGACATCAGGGCAAACATCATAAAAAATGCACCGAATAACACCAGCCAGGGTTTCTTTTCCTCCAGCGAACGCATGTAAAAATACAAGGCGAGCAAAGCGCCTAAAAAACTGAGAATTATGTCCCTGTTCTTGATGCTAAGCACCACCTCCGAATGAAGAGGATGTAGAAGAAAAATCACACAGACCAGAAAAGGAAAAACGGCACCATAATGAGGAAACATCTTCTGCAACAAAAAGTAAAGGAGAGAAATTGAAAGTGCATAAAGTAATACATTAAAAAAGTGGCTGATGTGCGGATTAGCCCCGAAGATCTCGAACTCCACTGCATATACAGCTTTAACCATCGGCCTGTATTCGTAGCTTGATTTCTGGCTGTTTATGACATATCTGCTGGTAAAAATTTCAGGAATGGCTTTAATACCCTGCTGGACTTGTTTGTTATTTTTGATTACAAACTCATCATCCATAGAATAATTATTCCGGATACTTTTTCCATAAATGAGAAAACAAAGAATAAGGAAAAAAAGGTGAATTCTCCTGTTAAGTTTTTTTTCACTCAGCTGATGATCCTTTAGGCTGTTCTCTTTCAAATTCTTTAAGCTAATTTCTTTCTTTTTCATAAACTCTGGAAGGGCAATTTGTATCAAATATAAATAAGTTTTCAGGAGATTGAGAAAGTATTTTTGTACTTTTAAATCGCAAATCAGAAAAGAGTTTCTCTTCTCTATCGGGACATTCAATAAAACAATTAGTATGCACGCATACATAAAAGGCATCAGCTATTATCTGCCTCCTGAAACATTCAGTAATGCAGATTACTTTGCCGAATTTCCTGAACAAAAAAACAACCCCAATCTTGATCGCATAGGTGTTCAGGAACGACGGGTAGTGCCAATGGAAGTGACTTCTTCAGATCTGGGAGCAGAAGCAGCAGAAACATTTTTCAAAGAGCATTCTGTAGATCGTTCCTCCATCGACTTTCTTCTTTTTTGTTCATTGGAATTTGACCATGTTATGCCCGGCAGTTGTATGGTTATACATAAAAAAACAAATCTTCCTGTTCGATGCGGTGCAATGGATGTGATCGGTGGCTGCAGCGGATATATCTATTCATTAAGCATCGCCAAAGGGCTGATTGAAAGTTCCGGATTCAGAAATATTTTGCTCATTACCTCTTCAACATTAACAAAATTAATTCACCCGAAAGACAAGGCTTCACGTTTTGTTTTTGGAGATGGAGCAGCCGCAACCCTTATTTCTGCACGTGAGAAATCATGGGGGATCGGAGACTTTGAATTCGGATCACTGAGTAGTCATAGCGAAAGCATTCGTATAAAAGATGGTGGAGGCCGGAGCCCTTTCTCAAAGAACTCATATCTGGATCGAGCTGATGAATACGGGAATGTAACCAATGATGCTCACTTTTACATGGACGGCCCCGCTGTTTTCAACTTCGGTTTAAAAGCTGTCCCCGCGCTAATTTCAGCCGTTCTGGAGAAGAGCAATGTTCTGATGAAGGATGTAGATCTTTTCATCTTACACCAGGCAAATCTTTTCCTGATTGATTCGATCAGAAAAAAAGCAGAGATCCCCGAAGATAAGATCTTCAACTTTATGGGACCGGTTGGAAATACCGCTTCAGCAACAATACCTATTGCTTTATATGAAGCGCGGAAAGCAGGAAGGATCAAGGAAGGCCAAATCATACTCCTTGCCGGATTCGGAGTTGGACTTTCAACCGGAGCCACACTTATCAAGGTATAACTGATTAATATTTTTTCAATATCTTTATTCAAAAACTTATGGACGTTAGCAGCTTTATAAAAAAAATTGAGAATGAAGTTGACGAGCTGAAGCCCGGAACACTCCAGCCTGACACGGCCTTTCGCAGTATTCCTGAATGGAGCTCCATGCATGCACTCATCATTATTGCGCTGGTTGATATGGAATACGATGTAACCATTACCGGTGATGATCTCAGAAAATGCACGACCATCAACGACCTTTTTAATTTTGTAAAAAGCAAGAATCAGTAAATGGCTCTTTTCCAGATCCCAAATATCAGGTTGTCGGGTATCAGCGCCTGTGTTCCGAAAAGAACCGAATCGAATCTTGATTACGACTGGATCTCAGAACAAGAACGCGCACTCCTTATAAAAACAACCGGCATAGAAAACCGGAGAATGGCCGAAACCGGCGTTACAACAGGTGACCTATGCTTTGTTGCAGCAAAAAAACTAATCAGTGAGCTTAATTGGAAACCCGAAGAAATTGAAATCATTATCCTGGTTTCACAATCACGTGATTACTTTTTACCGGCAACTGCGATTATTCTACAGGATAAACTGGGTCTCCCAAAAACCGCGCTGGCATTTGATCTCAGCCTTGGTTGTTCGGGCTATATTTATGGTCTTTCCACTATCGCAAGTTTAATGTCGAATGCGAAAATAAAAAAAGGCCTGCTCCTTACAGGTGATATTTCAACTCTTTCGCTGAACAAAAAAGACAAAAGCACCTATCCGCTTTTTGGTGATGCAGGAACTGTTACTGCTATCGAATACGATGAAAAAGCAGAGCCTATGTTTTTCAATCTTCAGAGTGATGGATCGGGTTACAAAACAATAATTGTAACGGATGGATGTACCCGCCAGGAACTGAATGAAGAATCGTACAAAGAAGTTGAGATAGAAAAAGGAGTTATAAGGAACAGGAAAAATCTTTCACTTGACGGACTCGAAGTTTTTAATTTTTCTCTTCGTGAGGTTGGCCCGAACATAAAAGAATTACTAAATTATAATTCCTCCAAGCTGGAAGATTATGATCATTTTGTTTTCCATCAGGCCAATAAACTAATGAATGAAACCATCCGCAAGAAATTAAAAATCGATGCAGAAAAAGTTCCCTATACTTTAAAACAATATGGCAATACAAGTTCCGCTTCTATACCATTGACAATAGTTTCCGAACTCTCTGAAAAAGTGCGAACTCAACCATCATCTTTCATTCTATCCGGATTTGGAGTTGGACTTTCATGGGGCAGCGCAGCAATAAAAACACATGGACTCATTTGTCCGCCCGTAATCGAATACGAAAATGAACCGCTTTAATCTTTCTGGCAAGACGATACTTGTAACTGGTGCCTCCTCGGGCATCGGCAGGCAATGTGCGATAAGCATCAGTGAAATGGGTGCTACTCTGATCATTTGCGGCAGGGACGAAACCCGGTTGAATGAAACCTTCTCAATGCTGCAAGGTGCTGATCATACTGCGATCACCGCTGATCTGCTGGATGAAAAGGAAAGAACTCAATTGACAGAATCTTTGCCAGGCCTTGACGGTATTGTTCATTCCGCAGGCATCCTGAAAACTCTTCCTATAAAATTTATTGATCAGGAAAAAATCAATGAAACACTGAATATAAATTATGAAATTCCTGTGCTTCTGATGTCGTCCATCATGCGGAAAAAAAAGCTGAATCCGAAAGCATCAGTCGTGTTTATCTCCTCCATTTCCGGACAACATCCTTACAAGGGAGGAGCTTTATATGCAGGATCAAAAGCTGCCTTGGAAGCATTCAGCAAAACACTTGCTCTGGAAGTTTCTCTGCAGGAAAGCCGCTCCAACTGCATTTCTCCGGCGATGGTAAAAACACCGATGTTTGATCTTGCCGAGCAAGGAATGAGCAAGGAAGCCATGGATGAACACATCAGGCAATACCCTCTCGGAGTAGGATATCCGGAGGATGTTGCGAACACTGTCGTATTCCTCTTGTCAGAAGCCTCCCGCTGGATCACGGGAATAAATATTACATTAGACGGAGGATTTATACTTCAGAAATAAGGATGAACACAACAGACATTTCAATAGTTATACCTGTATTCAATTCAGATCAGGGCCTTAAGGAACTGTTCCTTGGAATTAATAACAGTCTTCAGGGCAAACGCTTCGAAGTGATTTTTATTGACGATGGCAGCAAAGACAGCAGCTGGGAAACAATTGAACAATTAAAAAAAGAACATCCGGGTCAGATCACAGCCATAAAGCTCTCCAGAAATTTCGGTCAGCACAATGCCCTGCTTTGCGGCTTTAATTATTGCAAAGGAAATGTGATCATCACAATGGATGACGACCTTCAACATCCTCCTGCCGAGATTCCGAAACTTCTTGAAAAATACAACGAAACAAACGCGGATGTTGTATATGGAACTTATGGAACAAAATACCATGGAGTTGTACGTAACGCAGGAAGTTATTTTGTAAGGAAAACATCCCGTCATGCGGCTAATACGATCGGAGAAGGATCTTCTTTCCGACTAATAAAAAAAGACATTATCCTGAAAATAAGAGAAAACCATCAGCAATCTTTTCTTTTTATAGATGAAATTATGCAATGGTATACTTCTAATGTTGTAACGGTATCAGTCAATCATGCACCACGTAAACACGGCAGCTCCAATTATTCTTTGATGAAACTGGTCAACATGTACTTTGATATTCTTATCAACTATACTGCAGTACCTTTGAAGCTGATGACATACAGCGGATTGCTTTTTTCGCTGGTTACTTTCTGTATAGGTGTTCGATTCATCTTCCGCAAGATTGCTTATAACGTACCGCTTGGATACACTTCAACAATTGTAAGTATTCTTTTTACCGCAAGTATCATCCTGTTATGCCTTGGAATCATCGGGCAATATATTTATAAGCTCTACCAGTTTCAACATCACAAACCCCCTTTCTCTATTCAAAAAATTATCTGAGCAATATGATCATTTCAGGATACGATATTGATCTAAAGAGATTAAAGCACGAGGATATCGAAATGCTGAGAGGCTGGCGCAATGCTGAACACATTCGTAATTCGATGGAGTACAGGGAGCACATCAGTCCGGAAATGCAGGAAAAATGGTTCAGGTCGATTGACAATGCAAGCAACAATTATTTTATAATTTCCTATAAAGGAGAAAAGATTGGAGTGATCAACGGATCGGGAATCGACTGGATAAAAAAGGAAACGCTGAATGGCGGAATTTTTATCTGGAAAGAAGAATACTGGAACACACTTATTCCACTTTTGTCATCTATCCTGTTAACCGATATTTCATTTTCACTCGGAATGGAAAGAAGCTATGCAAGGGTGCTCAAGAGCAATCCAAAAGCGATCAGCTTCAACAAGCTGCTTGGTTATGAGCTGATGCCAGATCAGGAAGAAACGCAAAACCAGCTGTATGTTCTTACCAAAGAAAACTATTTCAAAAAAACGGCAAAGCTCAGGAAGACCCTGGAAAAGCTATCGAGTGGAAAGTATTTAATCAGGATCAGCAATATGCAGCAGGAGGCATCATCAAACC
>JALYRR010000057.1:8695-17802 GCA_030855265.1 Bacteroidota bacterium
TGAGGCAATATGAAAATGCAGATGCTGAAGCAAAAATAAACATTCAACTTATAAAAGAATAACACATGAGCAGCAAGGTAAACATAGCACGGTCATGGTATTCATACAAAGGAGGAGAGTACGAAGAAAAGCCGTATTTCCACACTTCCGAAACAGTGATCTGGGCAAAAAAACTTGAAGAAAATTTCTCTGCGATAAAAGAAGAACTGGAAAATCTGATGCGCACAAAAGGTGCTTCACTTGACCCCTATTTTAATCATAACCTGGTGGATCTTAAAAAATCGTGGAAAGTGGGTGAGTTTTATTTCTGGGGAAAAAGGAATGATGAACTTTGTTCGCTTGTTCCTACTCTTGACCGTATCCTTACTTCTATTCCCGGATTCATGACAGCAGGCATAAGTGTTTTGGAGCCTCAAACGGATATCAAAGGTCATTACGGCGATACAAACACTACACTCCGCGGGCATCTCGGATTAAAGATCCCGGCACCCTACCCTACCTGCGGCATTCAGGCGGGTAAAGAAGAACGTGGCTGGGAAGAAGGGAAAGTTCTTTTGTTCTGTGATGCAAATTATCATCGCGCATGGAATCACAGTGATTCGGTAAGATATGTTTTGATAGTGGATGTAATCAAAGAAGAGTTCAAGGATCAGAAAAAGGATATTTGTGCAAATGTACTTTCGCTGATCGCATTGCAAAAACTGGAATATAAATATCTTTTCGTAGTAAAACTTCCCGGGCCACTTCGCGGAATCATCCGGCATTTGTTAAAACGTACTATCTGACAAATGCCTGCATCCGAAACACTTATTTTTCTTCATATTCCTAAAACAGCGGGAACTACTGTGCATCATATTCTTCACGCACAGTACAAAGGAAAAAATATGTTCAGCACTGAAAATCCCGGACAAATATCAAATTACAAAATCCTTTCAGAAGAACAAAAAAAACAGCTAAGTATTATCAAAGGCCATTTTCCTTACGGGATTCACTATGAACATCCATTGCCTGCCGCTTACTTCACATTCCTCCGCGATCCTATAAAAAGAAGTATTTCTGCATTTAATTATTTGTATGAGCACAAAGCTCATTTTTTTCATGCTGAGATCATGCGAAATCAGTATACCCTGAAGCAAATGCTCAAGGATGGTCATATGAAAATTTTCGACAACTGCCAGGTACGCTATCTTGCTGATGCGCTGGATCTGGAATACGGGGCTGTGGATGAAAGTGTTTACCAGAGAGCCCTTCATAATTTAGAGAATGGCATACGCGTTACAGGAATTTGCGAGCGTTTTGATGAGTCAATCGTATTAATTAGGGATGAGTTCGGATGGAATGAACCATTTTATATCATGGAGAACGTTTCAATCTCAACGCATCGTAAAAACGAATTCGATGAGGAAACCATGGGACTACTTCATCAATTCAACAAATATGATCTTCTCCTTTACGAATATGCCACGAAGCGTTTCGAAGATACAATCAGTTCAAAAGGGCCTCAATTTCAAGCGGAAGTAAATACGTTTAAAAGAAAGAATTCATTACAAACTCCTTTTCGAAAACTCTTTAGAAAACTTTGGATGATGCTGCAAAAGCTCAGTGGAAATTGATCAGTCGCACCAGCAATTCGTAGTAACGGTGCTTCCAGCCTTTGATTTCCTTTTCTCCTGGATTCCGTGGCCTGCCTGCTTGTTTCAGATCTGCTGAAAGCATGGTGCGATAATCGAATGTTGGATTCATCAGCCATTTGAAATTCCGGCTTATAAACCCAAGCTCGGCACCCGGAAATTTCCTCACATCCAAAAAAGGAACAAGCTCCACCAGCATTTTACGGAACTCATTATGGTTATGATGGTTGTAGTCCGCATCTCCCCACTGCTTTACCAACTCCATACCTATATGAAAAGTAAGATGCTTGTTGGTATACAATTTCGGACGCTCCGCAAAACAAAAAATATTATAGAAAAGATCGTTGCCGGCAAGAGGAATACCCACACACATGTCTTTTAAAATGAACTTTTCAAAAAGGCTTCTCTTAAAAACAAACGTATCATAGCCGGTATGCACTGCACCCACTTCTGAGTACATCTCATTCAATTGTTGAACAGATTTATATTTGCCGGAAATTCTTCTTCTGTTAATCACAAACGCATCATATCCCTGGGATATAAAATCATTGACAGCGCTGTAAAACTGCGGCATGAGACAAATATCAATGTTTGTATAAACAAAGTAATCAGCATCTGAATGATCATACAGCATCTTTAAAATGTCCCTGGTAATCGGCAGATTTCTTGGTCGTGCAAATGAATATTCAGAAGCAACGGATCTATGAAGGTCAGGAAGAACTGTAAATGATGAAGGAACGGAAGATCTTGCATCCGGATATTGAGTGGTAAATAATTTTACATCGAGGTCTGATGAATATACTTTTGCCCTGGCGATAGACTCGAAAGAGATCACCTGGATCCTGTTCAGATCCTCGCTATCTCTAAAAGAAACAGGATTAATTATGTGAGCAATTGATGGCAAGCATTCAATATTTTGACTAATTTAATTAAATTAAATTATTGTGTTGCAAATATTGCTAATTTAGTAAATATGATCATTATCAGTTACGGTCTGCCGAAATCAGCCAGCACTATAACGTTTACGTATACAGAAGAATTATTATCTGCCTCCGGGTCCAGAAGCGGTCAGGCAAAATTTACATCCATTTTTCCTGAAGGTTTTGTTTACCGTTTCGGAATCATCAACACGAGCGTGATTCTCCTTATCCATCTTTTTTACGGAAGCATTGTTATCAAAACCCACTCTGCCCCTGTTTTTCCAATTCGCCTTCTCATCGGAGCCAGAATAGCCCGGGCCACAAGTTCATCACGCGATCCAAGAGACATTATTTTGTCGGCTATTGATCATGGAAAAACAAATTCAGACAATCCCTTTGTTCAATTCACAACCGTAGAAAATACAATTCCTACAGTTCTTGAGGAATGTAAAAAATGGGAACGATGGAAAAAATACAGCAAAGCGCTTTTTATCCGCTATGAGAACATCAGCCAGAATGCCGCGCCCGAACTCAGGAAAATTGCGTTGTATCTTGGGTTAAATGTGAGTGAGGAAAAAATTTCAGAGATCGTACAGAGATATGAAAGCAAAAAACAACAGAACAAAAATTTCAACAAAGGAACCCACAACCGTTATCTTACTGAAATGAGTTTGGACGAGATAAGCCTCTGCAATTTGCAGTTAGGCGAATACATACAATTGTTAGGATACAAATTGTGAAAACTCCAATAAGGCAATACATACGCTACTTACTTGTAAAACTGGGACTCTTCGACAAGGGCGCTTTCCTTCTGTCAATTGATGCAATTTATCCGGATGATCTTTTTCTAGTTTCTTATCCGAAGTCGGGAAATACCTGGCTCCGATTCCTCATCGCAAACATGATCAACAATAAAAACAACATCACTTTCAATAATATAGATGAGTATGTTCATGGCTTGTATTCCGCACGCGATAAGATCAATCAAAAGAAAAAGAACCGGATCATAAAATCTCATCACCCTTACTTTAACCATTATCCTAAAACTGTTTATATCTGCCGCGATCTCCGCGATACGCTGGTATCCTACTATCATTATCAGGTGGCACTTAAAGAGTTCAGCGGTACTCTGAGCGACTTTATCCACAGCCCCAAACATACTGATCATCCTTATGGCAGCTGGAGCAATCACATCATCACTGCCTTTGAGAAAAAAAAGGAAGATCCTGAATCAATCCTGATCATTCGCTATGAAGATCTTCACACTGATCCTTCATCCCTGATCACTGAACTTTCCCACTTTTGCGGTATTCCTTTGTCGCTGCCCATTTCAGAAATCATCAACAGATGCAGTTTTGATAGTCTGAAAAAAAATGAAAATACTTTTGGGAGTGATTTTAAAAAACAAAGCGGCCATAACTTTTTCAGAGAAGGCAAGTCCGCTTCATGGAAAGAACATTTTAGCTCTGAGGACCTTAAATGGCTAATAGATCAGCCAGGAAATGCTGCGGCACTCAGTCTGGCAGGCTATCCTCTTAAATAGTATATTTATGTTTTATTTCTGATTATGCTCAGCAAACTCAACTCTGTTTTTTTTCCTGATCCCCGCATCCAAACAAGGGAATATTCCGTGCAACGCGACCCGGGCCTCTTTTTTATGAACTTACTAAAAGTTGCCTTGCTATTTTATGTCGCCTGGCAATTTAACCTTGAAAAGGATACACGATTCCCCGCAATTCTTCCGCTGATCATTATAGGATTTGCAATTCATTACTGGTTACCATTTCGTTTTAAGCCTGCTTTTTTTCTCCTGCTGGGCTTCGCTTCATTTTATGCAATTCTCGGATTTAAAGAAGGAAGTTTCCTGATCGCCATCGGACTAATTTTGATCGGCACTTGTCATCTTCCTCTTAAATATAATTTCAGGTTGATCCTGCTTTTACTTATCCTGGCCATTCTGGTACTGTTCAGGCTACGGTCCTTTCCGATCACAGAGATTAACATCCTGCTTCCTTTCATCGGCAGTATGTTCATGTTCCGATTGATCCTTTATTTTTATGAACTACGATTTGAAAAGAAAAAAATTCCGCTCAGTCAGCGACTTACGTATTTTTTCATCCTGCCAAATGTATGTTTCCCCTTGTTTCCGATAGTTGATTTCAAAAACTTTATCAATACCTATTATTGCGAAACAACGAAGACAATTCTTGACACAGCTATTCAACGCATCTTCCGTGGAGTAACCCAACTGATAGTGTACAGAATTATCTATTATTACCTTGTTCCGGGCACAGCTGATATTGAAAACATTTACGATATCCTGCAGTTCATGATCTTTAGCTTCACTATGATCCTGAGACTTTCAGGAATGTTCCACCTCGTTCTCGGGATCATTGGTCTGTTCGGGTATCACCTTCCTGAAATATTTAATAACTATTTCCTTGCATCGAATTTCAATAATCTTTGGCGAAGGATCAACACCTATTGGAGGGAGTTCATGATGAAGATCTTCTACTACCCCATTTATTTCAAGATCAGAAAACTCAATGAAACTTATGCCATACCCATCACGATCCTGATTGTTTTCGTGATCAACTGGTTCATGCACGGATATCAGTGGTTCTGGATCAGGGGCTCATTTCCACTTGCCTGGAACGATTTGCTTTTCTGGATGACATTCGGTATAACCGTTATGTTGAATTCTATGTATCAGGAAAGACACCCACGTCAGGCGGTAGCGCAGGAAGGCTGGAATCTGAAAGATGCTCTTCTGAAAATTATTCAAACAATGGCCATCTTCCTGTTCATGTGCACCATCTGGATGATGTGGAGCAGCAGCTCGATCAATGAATGGCTATACTTATTATCCTTTTTCAAAACGGGAACTTCCGTTGACTGGTTGAAGATACTTTCAGGAATCCTTGTGCTTCTTTTCGTTTTTACCCTGATCAGCTATTCACTGAAGAAGGGCCTCCTGAAAAATTTCCAGTCATTTTATATCCGTCATCAACAAGGGATTACATTCATCCTTATTATTTTAATAAGTGTTCTTTCAATTCCTCAATTGAATTCAAAAATAGAAATTGAAGGATACAAACCAGTGAGCGAGCTTCAGAAAAGCAGGCTTAGCAAAGGAGATAAGCAGACCATGGAAAGAGGCTATTATCAGAATCTGCTGAATGCGGATAATGTTTCCATACAGCTCTGGGAAACGCAGTTAGATAAACCAAGGGAATGGAACAGTACAAATAGTGCTGTAAGGAAAACCACTGATCTGATGCAAACAGTACTGGCTCCTTCTGCAAAAACATTATTTAAAGGCGCCAGTCTTTCCACGAACAAATGGGGCATGCGGGACAAGGAATACGAAAAAGAAAAGCCTGCCGGAACCTACCGGTTTGCGCTACTCGGAGGATCGTATGAAATGGGTTCAGGGGTAAATGATGATGAAACATTTGAGGCGCTAACGGAGAAGAAAATGAATGAAGAATGGCAGGATACTATTGAAATTCTCAATTTTGCTGCCGGAGGATATCATCTTTTTCAGCAGGTGGAGATCAGCAAAACAAGATTGAAGGAATTTCAACCGGATGCTGTTTTTTATTTTGCGCACACGGAAGAATTCTTCAGGGTAAATAATAAGATCACAGAACTGGTTGTAACGAATACCGATCTCCGCCTTCCATACATGAAGCAAATAGTTAAACAATCGGGTGCAAATGCTTCCATGTGCAGGTTGGAAATTCAAAACCGCCTTAAGCCTTATACCGACAGCCTGGTTGCCTGGGGTTATTCAGCCATTTCAGCTGAATGCCGGAAGTCAGGTGCCATTCCCATTTGGGTTTATCTCCCGGCTCTGGGAGACAATTACAGCGATGAGGATTTCAATAAAACACTTCAACTGGCAAAAAAAGCAGGATTTATTACGATTTCACTAAAAGATGTTTACCTTAACAATGACAAAAAAACGCTGATGATCGCTGATTGGGATACACATCCAAATGCGAAAGGACATCGCCTTATTTCTGAGTTATTATACTTGAAACTGTCAGGAATAAAAGAAAAACTAAAACTAAAATAAAATGACGCCAAACCAGGAAGAGATCAAATCAAAGATCCGCGCATTTATTACTGAGCGCTTTCTTAAAAATGCCGCGATTGGCGAACTGAAAGACAATACTCCACTGATCAGTGGTGGTATAATGGATTCCATCTCAACCATGCAGCTGGTAACTTTTCTTGAAAAAGAATTTCAGTTTGAGTTTCATCCACACGAAGTGGATCGTGACAACCTCGACAGTATAGAAAGGATCGTCGGATTTGTGAATTCAAAAAAAGGTGCCTGATCAACCTAACCTATATAATCTGCTGGAGACTTCAGCAGAAAAATTTCCCGATGGAATCGCCCTCCTTTTTAAAGAGGAGAAAATCAATTATCGTGAACTAAAGAAATCCGCTGACAACCTGTCAAACCGACTAAAAGCACAAAACATTTCTGCCGGTGACAGGGTTGCGATCTATAGTTTTAAATCTATTGATTATGTGATTGCCCAATTCGCAATACTTAAAACCGGTGCGGCCTATCTTCCTCTTGATGCCAATGCTCCCTCAGATAGAAATAAATTCATCATCAACAATTGTGAAGCAAAAGCGCTGATTATTCACAAAAATTTTCTGGTTTTTTTTCAGACAGATTTCACCATAGCTGCAGAGCTTGAAAATGATCTGTTTCTCATGATCTCCCTTAAAGCAAACCATAAAAACTCAGCACCGGAACTGGCATATATCCTCTACACTTCAGGTTCCACCGGCAAGCCGAAGGGTGTAATGTACACACATTCTGCTGCACTGGAATTCATACACTGGAGCTCTGACATTTTCAAACCAGTTAATACAGACCGCTTTTCATCACATGCACCATTTCATTTCGACCTCAGCATCTTTGACTTATTTGTATGTATTAAACATTCGGCAACACTTGTCCTGATTGATGAGTCAACTGCCAAACAGCCCATGCTTCTTGCACAACTCATCAGTGAAAAAAAAATCAGCATCTGGTACTCTACACCTACTATTCTTAATCTTTTAGCCACTTATGGCAAATTGCATAAGTACAAATTTGATGCTCTGCGTCTTGTTCTTTTTGCCGGTGAAGTGTTTCCGGTAAAACAGTTTATCAATCTTCGCGAACAGTGGAGCGGGCCTGAATATTACAATCTTTATGGCCCGACAGAAACAAATGTTTGTACCTGGTATAAAGTTCTTGAGGAAATCGATAACCTGACCTCTTTTCCGATCGGGCAATGCTGTGATCATTACAGCTACCGAATTTCCGAGAGATCGGAACTATTAATAAGCGGACCGGGAACAATGCTTGGCTACTGGGAAAATAATGAGCTGAACGAAAAAGTATTTATACCTGACGCAAAAAACAAAAAATGGTACAACACCGGAGATATTATTGAAATAGCACCAAATGGTGATCTTCTATTTAAAGGCAGGATCGACAGAATGGTCAAGCGAAATGGATTCAGGATCGAGTTGCAGGAGATCGAGGATGCATTAAACAATCATCCCGGCATCATTGAGACTTCAGTGGTGGCCGGAACCGATTCAGATCAACGATGCAGGATCACTGCTTTTGTTGTATGCAACTCATCGGAATCAGAATCAGTCATTGGAATGAAGGAATATTGTTTGAAGCAATTGCCTTCTTACATGATCCCCGATGATTTTTCATTTATGGCTGCGCTTCCGAAAACGGCGAGCGACAAAACAGATTATCAGAAGCTAAAACAAATACTGGATGGATTTTGAATTAAGTACAGAACAACAACTGATCAGGGAAAACATTATTCGTTTTGCCCGCAAGGAACTCAATGCTGATGTAAGGCAACGCGACCGCGATCAGGAATTTCCAAAACAATTATGGGAAAGATGCGGCGAACAAAAGCTGCAAGGGCTCTGCATTAGTGAAGAACACAATGGCGCGGGAATGAATGCTGTTTCAACCATCATAGCTCTCGAAGCGCTTGGATATGGCTGTCACGACAATGGACTCAGCTTCTCGATCTGTGCACATCTTTTATCCTGCGTAGTGCCCGTTTGGAAATATGGAACAGCAGAACAAAAAAAACAGTTCCTACCCGAACTTTGTAATGGAAAAAGGATTGCTGTAAACGCAATGACAGAGCCCAGTTCAGGCTCCGATGTCTTTAATATGAAAACAACTGCAAAAAAAACAGCAGGTGGCTATATTATTAATGGCACAAAAACATTCAGCTCAAATGGGCCTGTTGCGGATACAATATTATTGTATGCACTTACTGATGAGAGCAAAGGATTTTTTGGAGGCATTACCGCTTTCCTCATCGATAAAAACACTGCAGGTTTTTCTGTTGGAGAAAAATATGAAAAGATGGGTCTGCGAACTTGCAGCATTTCAGAACTGCTTTTCAATGATATGTTTGTTAATGAAAACTCCGCACTGGGTGGAGTCGGTGGCGGAAGTACAGTCTTTAATTATTCAATGGAATGGGAACGTACTGGAATGGCC
>JALYRR010000003.1:0-8072 GCA_030855265.1 Bacteroidota bacterium
TAATTGAGGTTTTTCTGATTCACTGGTTTATCGCCACAGATTCACAGATTTAAAAGGATTCTATTTATGTCAAAGATTAGTAGTGTGATTTTTTGCCACAGATTCACAGATTTAAAAGGATTCTATTTATGTCAAAGATTTAGTAGTGTAGGGATTTTAAAAAGAAATTTTTTCTGTCAGATTTACTGATTAAACTAAAATGTTTTTATTCATCCAAAGATCCGCGATTAATTACTGTGATTTTTTAATCCGTGAATCCGTGGCCATATTTTTTTTAAATCAATTTTTTAATCTGTGAATCCGTTGCCTTTTTTAATTTATATTCCTGATCACATTTAATCTGTGAATCTGTGGCCTTTTAAATTTGTAATTCTAATTAAGCAAATATACGGAATTTACCCGCCGAAGGAGGAGCTGAAAACCTCTGCAATTTGATCTAATTATCAGAAAATCAACCAAATCGTTATAAAATTGGTAAATAATAATTGTTATTCTATATTTGCACCCTTATTTTCAGGAAAATTAAACAGGAAAATCGGATTCAGATGGCATGTTTGTCCGGACCGGTGATCTAAACCAAAATTAAATTATTAAAAATTATGCGGAATAAAGGCGCGATTAGGCTGTTTGCAATATTATTGACACTGGCATGTGCATATTATCTGATGTTTACATGGGTAGCACAGGGGATTGAAAAAGATGCGGATGTATATGCCGAAGGCTATGTTTCTTCATCCGCAGGGATGGATGCCGATTCAGTTCGTGTAGCAAAACGTAATTTCTATCTGGATTCTTTGAAGAAGAAAGTCGTGATCGATCTGATGATCGCTGAGTATACTTACGAAGAAGTGAAGAACCGTCAGTTGAATCTGGGTCTTGACTTAAAAGGTGGTATGAACGTACAGCTGGAAGTGGCTGTTTCCGATATCATCCGCGGTTTGTCCAATAACAGCAATGATCCAACATTTGTAAAGGCGCTTGCCAATGCAAAGGAGCGGCACAAACAAAGTGGAGCGAAAGATTTCGTTACCCTTTTTGGTGAAGAATTCAAAAAGATCAATCCGAATGCTCGTCTTGCTCTTAATTTCCAGTCCATCGAATTAAAAGGAAAAGTAGATTTCAATACTCCTGATGAAGAAGTATTAAAGTTTTTACGTGACCGTGTGGAAGAAGCAATTGCAACTTCTGAAAATACATTGCGTGCCCGTATCGATAAATTCGGGGTAACGCAACCAAACATTCAGCGTCTTGCTTCCTCAGGTCGTATCCTGATCGAATTGCCGGGTGTTACTGATAAAAACCGTGTACGTAAGTTATTACAAGGAACTGCTAACCTGGAATTCTGGGAAACGCATGAAAATAAAGTGATCGGACCGTTGTTGCAAACAATGAACACCCGCTTGAAAGAGATCCTTACTCCGGGAGATACTTTAGCCGGAGACACTACCAGCATCGCGAAAGGAGATACAACTTCAACTTCTGCAACTCTTGCAAAATCGTCTCCTGATACAACTGCAAAAGCAGGAGAACCGGATACGACAAAATCATTGTCCGCTGCTTTAGGTTCAACAGCAGACACAGGAAAAGTTGGTATGTCAAGAGCGGATACCATCGCAAAAGCAAAAAGAGAAAATCCATTGTTTGCGATCTTCCGTCCTGCTTTTCAGATGAATGATAAAAATGAGCCGGTTGATTATTCTGAAGGTCCGGTTATCGGATACGCATTGATCGCTGATACATCAATTTTAAATACGTATTTCGGAGATCCGAAGATCAAATCGATTTTCCCTGCACGCACAAAGTTTATGTGGTCGTTCAAACCGATTGACAATGAAGAAACCACACTTCAGCTTATCGCGATCGATGTGACCAATACAAATGGAAAAGCTCCTTTGTATGGTGATATCATCACAGATGCCCGTAAAGTATTTGATGCAGCAGGCGGAGGAAGACCAAGCATTTCAATGTCTATGACATCTGAGGCTGGACAGGTTTGGAGAAAATTAACAGGAAAGAACAAAGGCAAATCAGTTGCGATCGTACTTGATAACAGCGTGTATTCATTCCCTACAGTTCAGGGTGAGATCGGAGGAGGAACTTCTTCTATTACCGGTAACTTTACCATTAATGAGGCGGACGATTTAGTGAACATTCTGAAAGCGGGTAAACTTCCGGTTACAACACGTATTGTTGAAGAGACAGTGGTTGGAGCAACATTAGGAGCAGAAGCCATCAGCAAAGGTTTGTTATCTACTGTGATCGCTCTTGTGCTTGTCCTGATCTTCATGGGAATTTATTACAGCAAAGCTGGATGGGTGGCCGATTTCGCCATGATCATCAATAACTTCTTTGTCGTTGGGATCCTTGCATCATTCGGAGCTGTATTAACATTACCGGGTATCGCAGGTATCGTATTAACGATTGCGATGTCCGTGGATGCGAATATCCTCATATTCGAGCGTGTTCGTGAAGAACTTGCTTTGGGTAAAACCACTGCACAGTCCATCAAGGAAGGTTATAAGAATGCAATGCCTTCGATCATCGATGGTCACTTAACGACATTATTATTGGGTATCATCCTTTATATATTCGGAACAGGTCCATTACAGGGATTTGCCACAACATTGATCATCGGTATCATTTCATCTTTGTTCTGTGCGATCTTCATTACACGTTTGATCTTTGACCGTTGGTTAGCGAAAGGGAAAGAAATTTCTTTCGGAACCAAGCTGACTCAGAACGCTTTCAAAAAGATCAATATCGATTTCGTTGGAAAACGTAAGTTGTATTACATCTTTTCCGGGATCATCATTGCTGCAGGTATCTTCTGCTACATTCAGAAAGGCGGATTTAGTCTTGGGGTGGATTTCAAAGGCGGGCGTTCATACGTGGTTCGTTTTGATGAATCGAAGGATGTGGAGCAGGTTCGTTCTACCCTTACAACTGCATTCGAAGGAGAAGCACCGGAGGTAAAAACATACGGAAGCAACAATCAGCTTCGTATCACAACCACTTATCTGATTGATGACGGTTCGGAGAATGCAGAACAAAAGGTAGAAGAGAAACTTGAAACAGGATTAAAAACACTTGGTACAGGTTACAAAGTATTAAGCTCGAACAAGGTTGGAGAAACTGTTTCAAACGACATTAAGCAAAAAGCGATCTGGGCGGTATTGTTATCCTGCCTGGTGATGTTCGTGTTCATCTTCATCCGTTTCAAGAAATGGCAATACGGCTTTGGTGCGGTAGTGGCCTTGTTCCATGACGTTCTTATTGTATTGTCGGTGTATATCATTCTTGATGGTGTGTTGCCATTCTCTCTGGAGATCACTCAGGATTTCATCGCCGCTATTTTAACGGTAATGAGTTACTCAATGACGGATACGGTAGTTGTATTTGACAGGGTACGTGAATATTTAACAGAAAGAAACAAATCAGATCTTGATAAATCAGAGCGTAAGAAAGTGATCAACTATGCATTGAACAGTACATTAAGCCGTACTATCAATACATCATTGACGATCTTCTTCGTATTGTTGGCGATCTTCATCTTCGGTGGAGAAACGATCAAAGGATTCTCCTTCGCGTTGTTGATTGGTATCGTGATCGGTACGTATTCATCTATCTGCATAGCGACTCCTATCGTAATTGACCTGGAGTCAGATAAAGCGGATAAAGACGAGAAGAAGGCGGCTTAATCAACTATTTCAAAAATTATAATAAAACCCGGGGGATAAAACTTTCGGGTTTTGTTTTTGCGTAACTTTGCATTACATTATTATTCCTGAATTCGTGTCCGATCCAATTCTTTTGTTTTTAAATCTCGGTGGAGGTGAAGTGTTCATCATTGTGCTGGTGATCATCATGTTCTTCGGCTCCGATAAGCTACCGGGTCTTGCAAAAGGCATCGGTAAGGGAATTCGTGAAATCAATGATGCGAAGGCACAGATCCAGAATGAGATCCAACGGAGCACAAATGGATTTACCGAGGAAATCAAAAAACACACTTCCGATATTCAATCAGAAATAGATAAAGCCAACATCAGCGTGAAGCGCCAGGTCAGCGATGTGAATAAGGCCGTAACGGATGAAGGCAAAGCGATTGATGATACGCTGAAGTAGTATCAGGATGAAGATACAAGAGGCAAGAATCAAGAGGCATCCCGGATATCTGGAATTTTAACTATATTTGATCATCATCCCCTCACTGTAAATACATTTCAAATGAAAAAGTATTTCCTTGTTTTCTTCATCCTGACTTCTTATGAACTTGCGTTTTCACAGTTTGTATTTCGCAAGAGTTTTGAATTGCTTTGTTTCTCAGGCCAACAAACTTTTGATGGCGGTTTTGTCTTTTGCGGAACAAACTATTATTCCTCCTTTAATGACGTAGTACTTGCAAAAACAAACTCTAATGGTGATAATGTCTGGACTAAAACTTATGGTGGAGGTAATTCTGATTGGGGACAAGTAGTTAGAGAAACAAGTGATCACGGTTTTATAATTGCCGGAGGTAGCCAAAGTTTCGGTTCAGGATTCGAAGATGACCTTTATTTGATAAAAACAGATTCCGCGGGAAACTTATTGTGGTCAGAAGCCTATGGCGATTCCCATTATGAAAGCGTTCTCTCCATTGAGCAAACGAATGATGGTGGTTATATTTTAGCTGGTAATATTAGTGTTGGCGCAACGGGCCTAAAAGATATCCATGTGATAAAGTTGGATTCGGCAGGTGTTGTATTATGGACAAGAATAATGGGTGGTGCAAATGAGGACTATGCGAATGAGATTCAGGAAACCACGGACAACGGTTTCATAGTCGGTGGGTACACACTAAGTTTTGGTTCAGGAAACAAAGATGCTTTAATGTTCAAACTGGATAGCCTTGGAATTATTTAATGGATAAAAACCTATGGTACTGGTGGTTTGGAGGAAGGGACTTCTGTTCAGCAAACAGCTGATGGTGGCTTTATTTTGGGAGGAAGAATTAAATCCGGTTGGACAGTTGGCAATGACATGCTAATCCTGAAAACAGATAGCTTTGGTAGTTTACTCTGGCAAAAAAAAATAGGTAATTCTTCAAGTGATTATATGAAATTAATCAGGCAAACTCCAGATCATGGCTATATTTTTTCAGGTTCTACCTATGTCTCAACATCTAATTCATTTGATTTGTTTTTAGTGAAAATGGACAGCGTGGGTAATTTGAATTGGGCGAATTCTTATAATGATGCGAATTATATGTCAGGGTATGGGTTCGATCTCCATGTTACATCGGATTCCGGATATCTTTATTTAGGTCAATCAGCTCCACCGGGATTAGAATTTGGAAAGACCGACTTCATCAAAACCGATAAATTTGGAAATGTAGGGTGTAGCACCACGATCCTGCCTTTATATGATAGTATTATTTCGCTAAGCATTTCCTCCCCGACCTTCACTGTCACAACCGGTTCAGGATTAATTTCCGCTTCAACTATTGTAGGATGCGGCTGCTTTTCTGATACAACTATCTGCTCACCAACAAGTATCCCGGAATCCACGGTAAAGACAGAGTTGAAAATTTATCCAAATCCATTTGCCTCTAAATTCACTGTGGAAACAGAGACGTTTTATCAAAATGGTGTGGTGCGAATTTTTGATATTTTTGGAAGAGAATTGATTGCGTTACCTTTTCAGGGAAATAAAATAGAAGTAGAGAGAGGTGATTTAGCTTCCGGAATTTATTTCATTCAATTATTTTCAGATTTCAAACAGATAGGTTGTGAAAAAGTGATTATTCAATAAGGTATTCCTCACTTTACATGTCTTAAATACTTAACAACATTGCTACTTGAAGGTTAATTATAAAGAATTGCCCACTCTTTTAATTTTTTATTGTCTAAATCTCCAGAGCTGAGAACATCAACCGAGCCTTCGCTTTAACTGGAACTCCTTTTCCCTTTTAACTTTCCCCTTTTTTCAAGTGCCAACTCTTTTAATTTTTTTAATTGCTTTACTTTTTTAGAATTAAAAACATCAAGCGAACTTACATCTGAATTAGAACTCCCTTTTTGTTTATCCCTTTTAACTTTCCCCTTTTTCAATTGCCAACCCCTTTAATTTTTTTAATTGCTTTACTTTTTTAGAATTAAAAACATCAAGCGAACTTACATCTGAATTAGAACTCCCTTTTTGCTTATTCCGTTTAACTTATTCCTTTTTTCTTTCAACTCTTAACTCTTGAATCTTATCTCTTGACTCCTAACTGACTTTCCCTTTTAACTTTTACCTTTTTTCCCATCCACTCCCTCGAATTCGACCTGTTGATAAAAAATAACACCTTTTTTCTCGTTGTACCCCCTCTTTTTTTACATTTGTCCAGCAAAAAAAGTGCATTTATTTCGAATCGTGCTCTTTTTACTCACAATTCATCAATCACAATTCAAAATTCAATATTCACAATTCATAAATCAACATTCATAAATCAACATTCATAAATCACAAATCCTTATGGCCTTTCACAGATTCAAAGCATTAGAAGCAGTTATGACACGCACACCGGTAGAAGTCATCCTGCCAAGCACTAAAGTATCCGAGTTCTTCGGAGAGAATGTATTTGGGATAGATGCCATGCAGGAAAATCTTTCCGATGAAGCCTTCAAAAGCGTTATGGCTGCTATGGAGCAAGGGACTCAAATCGACCGTAAAATGGCTGACCAGGTTGCTGCGAGCATGAAGTCATGGGCAAATTCAAAAGGAGCCACACACTACACACACTGGTTTCAACCTTTAACTGGTACGACTGCAGAAAAGCACGATGCGTTTTTCGAGCCGACAGAAGGAGGCAGAGCGATTGAACGTTTCGGAGGCGGACAGTTGGTTCAGCAGGAACCCGATGCTTCCAGCTTTCCGAATGGCGGAATCCGTAACACGTTCGAAGCACGTGGTTATACTGCCTGGGATCCAACATCACCTGCATTTGTAATTGGTAAAACATTGTGCATCCCGACTATTTTCGTTGCATACACCGGTGAAGCGCTGGATTTTAAAACACCTTTGCTGAAAGCATTGCATGCACTTGATAAGGCAGCCGTTGATGTTTGCCAGATGTTCGATAAGAATGTCACTAAAGTAACTGCTACTCTCGGATGGGAGCAGGAATATTTCCTGGTGGATGAAGCATTGTTCAACGCACGCCCGGATCTTGCCATGACAGGCCGCGCGCTTTTTGGACATACTCCTGCAAAAGGTCAGCAGCTTGATGATCATTATTTTGGTTCCATTCCTGAACGCGCAACTTTCTTTATGCGTGATTTTGAAATTGAATCTTTGAAACTAGGCATTCCAATAAAAACCCGTCACAATGAAGTCGCTCCGAATCAATTCGAGTGCGCACCGGTATTTGAAGAGTGTAATCTTGCGGTGGATCACAATCAGTTGTTAATGGATGTAATGGAAAAGGTTTCCCGCAGACATCATTTCCGCGTTTTGCTTCATGAGAAACCTTTCGCAGGAGTGAACGGAAGCGGAAAACACAATAACTGGAGTTTAAGTACCAACACAGGAAAGAACCTGTTGAGCCCGGGAAAAACTCCAAAAACCAATCTTCAGTTCCTTACTTTCTTTATCAATACAATTAAAGCAGTACACGACAATGCAGATCTTTTGCGTGCTTCCATTGCTACAGCGAACAATGATCACCGCCTGGGAGCCAATGAAGCTCCACCTGCTATCATGTCGGCGTTCCTTGGCACTCAGCTGTCGAATGTATTGGATGAGTTAGAGAGCAAAGTGAAGTCTTCAGGAAAAATGAGTCCGGATGAAAAAACAGCTTTGAAATTAGGTCTTGGAAAAATTCCTGATATCTTGCTTGATAATACAGACAGAAACCGGACATCACCATTTGCATTTACAGGAAATAAATTTGAATTCAGAGCTGTTGGTTCTTCTGCGAATTGTTCCAATGCCATGATGGTTTTAAACACTATCGTTTGCGATCAGCTTGCAGCTTTCAAAAAAGAAACTGATCAGCTTATCGACAAAGGGATTAAGAAGGACGAAGCGATTTTAAAAATCTTACGTCAATATAT
>JALYRR010000003.1:8082-49101 GCA_030855265.1 Bacteroidota bacterium
TCCGATGACTGTTTTAAATGCGATCATGACAGATCAGTTGGTTGAATTCAAAAAAGATGTAGATGCACTTGTAGGGAAGAACATGGATAAGGACGAGGCAATTTTCCAGGTTCTCAGAAAATACATTGTGGATTCAAAAAAGATCCGTTTCGAAGGAAATGGTTATGGCGAAGAATGGGTGAAAGAGGCTGCAAAGAGAGGTCTTTCCAATATTAAGACCACTCCGGAAGCGTTGGGTGCATTTGTATCCAAACAGACGATGAAATTGTTTGAACGTCATAATATCATGAGTGAGCGTGAGCAGCATGCACGTTATGATATTTACCTGGAAACGTATACAAAAAAGATTCAGATCGAATCACGTGTCATTGGTGATCTTTCGTTGAATCATATTATTCCTACAGCGATCAAATATCAGAGTTCACTTATTGAAAATGTCAGAGGCCTGAAAGAAATTATGTCGGTTGCTGAATTCAAAAAAGCGTCTCAGATCCAGATGGAAATGATCATTGAAATTTCTGAGCATATCAGCACCATCAAAACAAAAGTGGATGAAATGACCGAGGCTCGTAAAAAAGCCAATGCATTAACCGATGTAAAAAAACAGGCGGTTGATTATTGTGAAAAGGTGAAATCTTATTTCGATATAATTCGTTATCACGTAGATAAGCTTGAATTATTGGTGGATGACGAAAGCTGGCCATTGCCTAAGTATAGAGAGCTATTGTTCACAAAATAGAGCTGAAATTTCCTTCAAATCCTTGTCTGTGGCGAAAGTCTGACAAGGATTTGTTGTTGTCGGGCCTTTAGTTAAGGTGAATTTAACGTTAAAAAGAATTTTTTTGTTTGAATTATTTATTTATTTTAGCAGCCATTAATTAGTTAAACCCATAAACTGATATGAGAATATTTACAAAAGTAATTTGCATTGTAGCTGTGGCTCTTTTGTTTTCTGCCAACCTGATGGCTCAGAAGAACTTTTCCAAGGATGCAGATAAGGCATTCGATAACAGGGAGTATTTCAACGCCATTGAGCTTTATAAGAAAGCATATACCAAGGCTAAGAAGAAAGAAGACAAAGCGTTTATCATTTTCAGAACAGCTGAAGCGTACCGTTTGATCGGTGATATGAAACAGGCAGAAGCTTGGTATATCAAGGCTATCAAAGCAAATTACACTGATCCGAAAGCAAAGTTATATCTTGCTGATGCAAAAAAAGCACAGGAGAAATACAACGAAGCCCTTATCGAATACAACAATTATAAAAAAGAAGTTCCTTCTGACCCACGAGGTGAGGACGGAGCAAAAGCATGCGAGCTTGCCCAGAAATGGAAAGATGCTCCAACCCGTTACAAGGTTGAGAACATGGCTCTGATCAATACAAAAGATCCTGATTTCGCTCCAACTTACGCGGATAAGAAATACAACAAACTTTATTTTACATCCATGCGTCCGGGAGTAACCGGTGGAAGCACTGATCCTACTTTAGGAGAATTGTACAGTGACATTTTCGAGACAATGATGGACAAAAACGGTAAGTGGAGTACTGCTACTGCTATTTTGCCTCCGATTAACACAAAGGACAATGAAGGTCTTACTGCAATGACAAAAAAAGGTGATCTCCTTATCTTCACCCGTTGTTCTGTAGAAAAGAACAAAGAAATGAACAACCAGTTATGGTATGCTACTAAAAAAGGAAACACCTGGGGTGATCCGGTAAAAGTAGAATTCTGTCAGGATTCATTAGAATACGCTTCACCAACTATTTCATCTGACGGTCAAACAATGATCTTTGCTTCAAACATGGCAGGTGGTCAGGGTGGAAGCGATTCAAAAGATCTTTGGATCACTAAATTTGACAAAAAGAACAGAAAATGGAGTGATCCTAAAAATTTAGGTTCTACTATTAATACTGGTGGAACGGAAGTTTTCCCTTTCCTTCATGATGATGGAACATTGTATTTCTCTTCAAACGGACACTTAGGAATGGGTGGATGGGATGTCTTCAAAGCTGAGAAAAAAGGCGAAGATCAGTGGGGTAACGTTACCAACATGAGATACCCGATCAACTCTGCAGGTGATGATTTCGGAATTGTTTTCGAAGGGAAAAAAGAAAGAGGTTACCTTTCTTCTAACCGCGAAGGAACCAAAGGAGCAGATGATATCTGGTCATTTGTATTGCCACCATTGTTGTTCACTATCGAGGGTGTTGTTTCTGACTGTGAGTTCAAGGAAGTAATTCCTGGTGTAACAGTTAAATTGGTTGGATCTGATGGTTCTTCTGTAGAAACAAAAACTGATCAGGCTGGTTATTATAAATTCGCTGAAAACGGAGATAAGCGTTATGTTAATCCGAACACATCTTACATTATCACGATCCAGGTTGGAAATGAAGTGAAGACAATGCAAGCTCCACAAGGTTTCCTTGCAAGCTCGGATAAACCTAAAGTAACTACTGTTGGTGTAGAAGAGGCAAGAACATTCAAAAATGATTTCTGTCTTGTTCCAATCAAGAAATTTATCCGTTTCCCGGATGTATTGTATCTGTTAGGCAAAGCAGATCTGGAGCATCCTTCAAATCCAAGAGATTCCCTGAACTTCCTTTATCAGACATTGTTGGATAATCCGACATTCGTGATCGAGTTAAGTTCACACACCGATTTCCGTGGTAGTGATGCTGCCAATCAGAAATTATCTGAAGCTCGTGCCAAGTCTTGTGTTGAATACCTGATCTCAAAAGGAATCAACCCTGCACGTTTGAAAGCAAAAGGTTATGGTGAAAAATATCCGCTGGAAGTTTATGATGCAAACGGTAAAGTAATGTATACGTTAACTGAGAAATACATCACGAAAGAGACAAAAGGAAAATCAAAAGAAGAATTCGAAGCACTGATGCAGAAGAACAGACGTACTGTATTCTCCGTATTGAGCAAAGATTTCGTGGATCCTAATGCTCCGAAAGATGAGCCGAAAGTTGTTCCTACAACTCCTAAAACGGAGGAAGAAGACGAGGAGTAAAAGAGGTATAGTATAACAAGCATCCCGACTCCCGATTGATATCGGGATGCCGGGATGTTTTATTTTAAAGGAATAAATTATGTCAGATAACAGATACTATCAGCGTGGAGTTTCCGCATCCAAAGAGGATGTACATAAAGCAATCGCGAAGATTGATAAAGGATTGTTTCCTAAAGCATTTTGTAAAATTGTCCCAGATCATTTAACCGGTGACAAAGATTATTGCATCGTAATGCATGCGGATGGTGCAGGAACAAAGTCATCCCTCGCTTATGCATACTGGAAAGAAACCGGTGATATCAAAGTGTGGAAAGGAATTGCTCAGGATGCTATTGTAATGAATACGGATGATCTTTTATGTGTTGGAGCCGTAGATAATATTTTACTTTCTTCAACTATTGGCAGAAACAAGAACAACATCCCTGCTGAGGTGCTTTCTCAGATCATTAATGGTACAGAAGAAATACTTGAGCAGCTGAGAAGCTATGGAATTGGTATTCATTCAACTGGAGGTGAAACTGCGGATGTTGGTGATCTTGTAAGAACCATCATCGTGGATTCTACTGTTGTTTGCAGGATGAAAAGAGCTGATGTAATTGATAACGCAAACATACAAGCCGGAGATGTGATCGTGGGGCTGGCGTCCTTCGGAAAATCTGATTATGAAACGGAATACAACGGCGGTATGGGAAGCAACGGTTTAACTTCTGCCCGTCATGATGTTTTTGAAAATTCTCTTTCTAAAAAATTTCCAGAAAGTTTTGATGCTGCTGTCCCTGCTGATCTTGTTTATAGCGGTAAAATCAAGCTGACCGAAATGATAAATGTCGGCAGCGAAGAAGTGAGCGCAGGTAAGTTGGTATTGTCGCCAACAAGAACGTATGCACCCATCATAAAAAAGATCCTTGATGATTTGCGTCCTCAGATCCATGGAATGGTTCATTGCAGCGGAGGAGCACAAACCAAGGTGCTTCATTTTGTAGATACTGTGCATGTGATCAAGGATAATTTATTTCCTGTTCCACCTTTATTTAAACTGATCCAGGAACAAAGCGGAACAAGCTGGCAGGAGATGTATAAAGTTTTTAATATGGGTCACAGGATGGAGATCTATGTTCCGAAGGAGATTGCGGAGAATATTATTGAGATTTCGAAATCATTTGGTGTTGATGCGAGAATTGTTGGAAGAGTGGAAGCCTCTTCAAAAAAGCAGCTGACCATCATTTCAGATAAGGGAACTTTTCTTTATTAAATCAACAGGCACTAATTGAGAAAAAATCAGCAGCGTTTAATTCTCCAGGCTTGTAGGCGCAGGGTTTAAATCGCACACAAGCTGCGTCTTTCAGAGCTTTTTTTCGTACTTTTGCGCACGATTTAATTCAAAATTTACAATTCAACGATCAATAATTTATTTAAGTGTTAGAAAAATTAGCAGCCATAAAAAGACGATGGGAAGAGGTAGAGCAAAAGCTTTCCGATCCTAAAGTAATTGGCGACATGAAGGAATTTAAAAAATTCAACAAAGAATATAAGGACCTCACTGAGGTTGTCAATGCTTACCATGAGTATAAAAACGTTGTTGAAAATATCGAATTCAATAAAAGTGTTTTATCCACCGAGAAGGACGATGAGATGCGTGACATGGCGAAAATGGATATTGACCAGCTTCTTCCTGTAAAGGAAAAAATGGAAAGCGATATTCGCCAGATGCTTGTTCCAAAAGATCCTGAAGATGCCCGGAATGCTGTAATGGAAATTCGTGCAGGAACAGGTGGAGATGAAGCAAGTATTTTTGCCGGAGATCTTTTCCGGATGTACACCCGTTATTTTGAGGAAAGAGGATTGAAGTATGTCGTAGTGGATTCCAACGATGGAACCATGGGCGGATATAAAGAAGTGATCATCAATATTAATACGGATGGTGCATACGGGATGTTGAAATTTGAGGCAGGTGTGCATCGTGTTCAGCGTGTTCCTCTTACGGAAACAATGGGACGTGTTCATACATCCGCTGCAACGGTTCTTGTTATGCCTGAAGCTGACGAAGTGGATGTGGTGCTGAATCCCGGAGATATTGAAATGCAAACTTCCAGATCCGGTGGTGCAGGTGGACAAAATGTAAACAAGGTAGAGACGAAAGTTCAGCTGACTCATAAGCCTACCGGTATTGTGGTTGTTTGTCAGCAGGATCGTTCACAGTTAGGTAACCGTGAGATCGCCATGCAGATGTTACGTACGAAATTATACGACATTGAATTACAAAAGCACCTGGATGCAGTGTCAAAGCGCAGAAAAACAATTGTTGCCACAGGTGATCGTTCAGAGAAGATCAGAACGTACAACTATCCTCAGAACAGGATCACGGATCACCGGATAAATATGACACTTTACAACCTGACCGATTTTATGGATGGGAAGATCCAGAATATGATCGATGCACTTCAATTGGCTGAGAACTCAGAGCGATTGAAAGAAGGAGGAATGGTTTAAACCGAATGTCGAATCGTTCGAATTACGAATAGATTTGATTAAAAAAGTATCATTATTGCCGCGATGAGTCGGAGTGTTCTGAGCCTGACTGTAAAAAGGGCTTGATTGCAGGAATTCGTAAATTCGTTATTCGTTAAAATTCGCAATTCGTTTTATTTCATGACCAGAGAGGAATTATTTAATAATATAAAAAGAAAAAAAAGCTTCCTCTGCATCGGGCTTGATACGGATATTACAAAAATTCCAAAACACCTGCTGAATAACGAAGATCCAGTTTTCGAATTCAATAAACAGATTGTTGATGCCACCAAAGATCTTTGTGTTTCCTATAAACCCAATACTGCTTTTTATGAAAGCAATGGTTCAAAAGGCTGGATAAGCCTGGAGAAAACCATCCACTATATTAATGAGACCTGTCCTGATATTTTCACCATTGCTGATGCAAAGCGCGGAGATATCGGCAATACTTCAAAGATGTACGCGAAGGCCTTTCTTGAAAACATGAACTTTGATTCCATCACGGTAGCGCCATATATGGGTGAGGACAGTGTGAAACCATTTATGGAATACAAGGATAAATGGGTGATTTTACTCGCGCTCACATCCAACTCCGGTTCCTCGGATTTTCAGATTCTTTCGGTAAACGCTTCATCTGAAAATCAGAATCCTGCATTGTTGTATCATCAGGTACTGGAATCATCAAAAAAATGGTCCAGCCCTGAAACCATGATGTATGTTGTGGGTGCGACACGTTCTGAAATGCTTTCAGACATAAGAAAGATTATCCCGGATAGTTTTTTATTGGTTCCCGGTGTGGGAGCTCAAGGTGGAAGTCTGGAAGAAGTTGCTAAATTTGGAATGAATAAACAATGCGGGCTGTTGGTGAATTCTTCCCGCGGAATCATCTACGCAGGTGTGAATGACGATTTTGCAGATGCAGCCAGAGCCGAAGCTTTAAAATTACAAAATGAAATGAGCACATTGCTCGATACTTATTTATAAACCCAAAAAAAGAAAGAACAGTTCTACTCCGTCTGTTCCTGCTTTTATTATTCTTCAAAACGGAGATGTCGGAAGACTTTTTACACCATCTATGGAAATTCAAGCTTTTTAATCAGCTTGATCTTGTCACTACAAATAATGAACCTGTAGAAATTATTAAAGCCGGGGATCATAACTTTGATTCAGGCCCTGATTTTTTTAATGCAAGAGTTAAGATCGGGGAAACCCTTTGGGCAGGGAATGTGGAAGTGCATATCAGCGGAAGTGACTGGAACCGCCATCAGCATCAGCACGACAAAGCCTATGACAATATCATTCTTCATGTTGTTTATCATGCGGATAAACCAATGCATCGCACTTCCGGTGAAGTTATTCCCACCATCGAGATCCGCAGCCGGGTTGATCAGAAAATGTATCAGAATTATCTGAATTTTAAATCTTCCTCCGGCTGGATCCCTTGTGAGAAAAATATCTCTGCTGTTCCCGATCTCATCATTCAGAATACAATTGACCGCTTGCTGCTGGATCGACTCGAAAGGAAAGCGGTCGCAATACAAAACAGCCTTCAGCTTAACAGCAATAATTGGGAAGAAACTTTTTATCAGGCACTAGCGAGAAATTTCGGTTTTAAAACAAATGCAGAACCCTTTGAATTACTTGCCAAATCATTGCCATCACTTACGGTAGCCCGACAACGAACAAGCTTATTGCAAATTGAAGCTATGCTGTTCGGACAAGCAGGTTTTCTGAATGAACATTTTGAGGATGAATACCCGCGGCAATTACAAAATGAATATGTTTTTCTGAAACAAAAATACCGTCTTCAGCCGATCGAAAATCATCTCTGGAAATTCCTTCGTTTACGACCTGTTAATTTTCCTACCATTCGTCTCGCGCAGTTTGCGGGATTGGCTTTTAAATCGGAGCGCTTGTTCTCTAAAATTATGGATGCAGAAACAAGCAATGAGTTGAAAGATCTGTTAAAAGTGGATGTTTCCGCTTACTGGTTGACGCATTATCAATTTGATAAACCGTCAACCAAAAAATCAAAACACCTGGGCATGGAAGCCATTCAAAATCTGATTATCAATACGATTGTTCCTTTCTTGTTTGTCTGGGGAAAACAGAAAGGAGAAGAATTTTACATCGACAGGGCCCTGCAGTTTTTACAGGAGCTGGATGGAGAGAAAAACACTTTAATTAAGCGATGGGAAGAGTTGGGACTACCTGTAGCAAAAGCCTATAGCACGCAGGCATTGTTGCAACTCAAAACGGAACTCTGTAATAATAAAAAATGTTTAAGTTGTCCGGCGGGTAATTATCTTCTGAAAAATTCGTAATTTAGTTTTTGAAAAAGAAAACTACTCCTCTGATGATAAAGAATGTACAAAGCTGGTTTGAAACGAAAGCCTTCGGTGTTTGTGAATGGTGGGGCAAAAAGCTCGGCATCGATTCCACAAAAATTCGTTTGTACTTTATCTACTTGTCTTTTTTTACAGTAGGTTCACCCGTTATCATTTATTTTATTATGGCTTTTATTCTTGAGAACAAACAATTTTTCAAGCCATTTAAAAACAAACGCAGAAGTGTTTGGGATCTTTAAGAACAATTTCCGTTCGGAATATTAATAGCATTCAAATTTATGAAAACCATACTAATCACCGGAAGTAATGGCCTGCTGGGTCAGAAACTGGTAGAAGCTCTTGTGAAGAAAAATGAAATGAAAGTGGTCGCAACCTCATTGGGAGAGAACCGGCTGTTGAATATTGAGGGTTATGTTTATCATGAACTTGATATTACAGAAAAACAAAAGGTGAATGAATTGTTTCTGAAATTCCGGCCGGATGTAATTATCAATACGGCTGCAATGACCAATGTAGATGCTTGTGAGACTCAAAAGGAATTATGTTTTAAATTAAATGTGACCGCTGTTCAGAATATGGTGGATGTGCTCACTGAAAATAAACTAGATGCACACTTCATTCATTTAAGCACTGATTTTGTTTTTGATGGCGAGAAAGGCGGACCTTATGTAGAAACGGATCTACCCAATCCTCAGAGTTATTATGCTCATTCAAAAGTGGAGTCTGAAAAATTACTTCAGAAAAGTTCAATCAGATGGGCCATCGCCCGCACGATCATCGTTTATGGAATAGCTAATAAAATGAGCCGCTCCAATATTGTTCTCTGGGCAAAAGAAGCCCTCGAGAAAGGTCAGAAGATCAATGTGGTGGATGATCAGTTTCGTGCGCCGACACTTGCAGAAGATCTGGCCAGGGGTTGTATTCAGATTGCGGAAAAAGACGCTACAGGTTTTTATCATTTATCAGGTCCGGAAACTATGAGCATACTGGAGTTGGTGTATTCGGTTGCAGATTTATGGAAACTGGATCGTTCCCTTATAACTCCTTCCAAATCGAATAATCTTAATCAGGCAGCTAAACGCCCGCCGCGTACCGGATTTATTATTGATAAGGCTAAGAAAGAATTGGGATATGCTCCACATTCATTTGCTGAGGGTCTGGCACTTTTAGCAAAACAACTCTAAGTTTCTAATTTCAATTGTTATGAATTCATTTTCCACTTAGGCAGAGTGATGCTTAAAAGCGAAGAATCTCTGGATGCTTTATAAAAAATAAATAATGAAATAGGAAGAAGGATCATTACCGCCAGCCAGATTCCCTGCCATTCCGGAATCATTTCGTCTTCCGCAAGTTTTTCCCCTGCAATGGATAAGGTGTGAAAAATGATAAAGAGCACCACAGAAATTACAACTGGCATTCCCAATCCTCCTTTTTTTACAATATAGCCAAGCGGCGCCCCGATAAGGAACATTACGATACATGCAAATGGAAAAGCTAATCGTTTGTGCCATTCCACAGTATATTTCACGATATAACTTTCGTCCACTTCCACTTGTTCTTCCGCTTCACTCAGCGTTAGTTTGATATTCCTGCTTCTGGCAACAGCTGTATCAAGTATGTTCGAAAATTCCTGCGGACTTACATTCAGCGTGTCTTTTTTTATTTTATCAAGTGCAATTTTTTGTTCCCGGATGACCTCTTTATTTAAGAGAATATTGGTTTTCAAAGAATCAATAAAAACCTGAAGTTGTTCTAAGTTGAGCATAGCATAGTCTTTTCGTAGGCCGTTTTCGTCCACGCTCTTCATCATAAAGTCAGAAACATTAAACCGGATTATTCTCTCTTCGAAAGAATCTCTTACCAGGTTATTGTTTGCAGAAACTTCGCCGCTGTCAGAGATTTCCTTATAGCTGTTCCCCTTATAAAGACGGAAGATCAATTGTCCTTTTTCACCCATTTCGAGTATTTCACCTCGCTCTGCATGCAATACCGTTGTATTTCCTTCTGAGGAACTATGATCATAGATCAGGATATCACGAAAGGATTTGCCTCCTTCATCCATTTTTTCAATGCGGATTGAAAATCCCCGGAGTTCATTGTTAAAAGCTCCTTCTTTAAATAGGAGGGCCGGCTTGGATGAACGGATACTCATGAGTAGGGATTGCATTTTCAGATTGGTGTAGGGTAAGGTGTAATTTGAAAAGCTGAAGAGGAAAGCACTCATTAAAATGGAGAAAATAAGTAAAGGACTGCTGAGTTTTGTAAAAGAAATGCCCGCACTTTTCATCGCCGATACTTCGTAATGTTCAGTCATGTTACCCAAAGTCATAAGTGAAGCCAGCAGGATGGCCAGGGGAAGGGCCCTTGGAATCGTATTGAGGGAAAAATAGAAGAAAAGTTTAACAAGTGGGAGCACACCAATGTTTTTTCCGACAAACTCATCAATGTAGGCAAATACGAAAAACATTAAAAACACAAAAATCGCAATGAAGAATGTAACGGTAAATGATCCGATAAAATTTATAAGGACAAGTCGATAGATCTTTTTCATGTAAAAAGCGAAGATAATAATGAATTTCAGCCTTTGCCCATAGAAAATAGAATTATTGTAACATGCTATAAATGAGTATATTGTCGATAAGAATTAAGGGGGCAGCTCTGCAGATTATTCAAAAAATATCCGGATATATTTTGAAATAAAAAAAAAGGTGTACCTTTCGCACGTTTATTATTAATACTAATCAAAAAACAAAATCAAACATGAAAAAATCAATTTTTATCGTTGCTGCTCTTGCAGCATTTTCTTTTGCATCTTGCAAGAAAGATTACACTTGTGTATGTAGAGATGGTAGCACTGAATACCAACGTTACACTATCAGAACTACTAAGAGCAAATCTAAGGATGTTTGTGCTGAACAAGAAGCTAATTGGAATACTGCATATCCAGGTGTTTCTTGCTCTATTGAGTAATCTTATCAATATCAAAAAAAAGTCCGGTTTTATGCCGGACTTTTTTTTCTTCTTTTTCTGTTAAAATATTTTTACTCCTATCAACAGAACATCATCTACCTGTTCAAAGTCCTGCTTCCAGTTTTCAAATTCTTTTTCAATAATCACATCCTGATCGGCCATCGGTTTAGAGAAGTGAGTCATTATCAATTCCTTTAATTGTCGGCTCATAAACTTTTTTCCATCCGCTCCACCAAACTGATCTACCAGTCCATCCGAGAACAGATAAAACGAATCACCTTTTGATAGGGTTATTTTGTGTTCTGTGAACGACCGTTCTTCTTCGGCTTGAACTCCACCAATTGAAAACTTGTTTCCCTTAATTTCTTCAAACTCACCATTTCTTATCATCCACAACGGCCGTTGAGCACCGGCAAAACTAATTTCACGTTCGGAATTAAAAACAACCAATGCGATGTCCATTCCATCCCTGCTTTCTGATTTCTCTTTTTGTTTCAAGGTTTTTCTTACTTCGGTATGAAGGCGATCAAGTATTACTGATGCCTGGCTGATTTCAGTTTCTGCAAGGATTTGATTCAAAATGTTATTTCCAATCATGCTCATCAACGCCCCGGGAACACCATGTCCAGTGCAATCGCAAGCGGCTATCAATTTTTTTCCGTCTTTTTCAGCGAACCAGTAAAAGTCTCCGCTCACAATATCCTTGGGTTTGAAAAACACAAACGCATCGGGAAATAAGCGGTATTTCAGTTCACGTGGGGGCAGGCTGGCATCCTGGATCCGTTTGGAGTAATTGATGCTGTCGGTAATGTCTTTATTTTTACTCCCGATCTCTTTGTAAGCATACGAAAGTGCCTGATTGGCTTTCTTTTTATTCATATTACTGCGGACCAATACCACAGAAAAAATTCCAAGAAGAAAACAAAACATAAGTAGTGAGATCTTGAAATTCCGTTCCCTGCTAATCTTCTCCGATTCAATTTCATTTTCTTTTTCCAGTGAACTGATCATGAGTTCCTTTTTTTCGGAATCATATTTAGCTGTCATCTCATTGATCTGTTCGCTGTTTTGTTCGTTGTAGATGGAATCCTTCAGTTCAACCAGTAATCTTTCATATTCAAGTGCTTTTTCAAAATTATACTTCTTCTCAAAAACATTGGCGAGATTAGAATAACAATCTTTCATCACTTCTTTGTAATCAAGTTCTTTTGCAAGTGCTAAGGAACTTTGAAGAGATGTTACAGCCTCGTCCAGCCGGTTGTCCTGAGCATAGAAAGATCCCAGGTTGAGAAGAGAAGCGGCGATGTGTTGCTTATTTCCCGTGGCTTTTGCCATCTCGCTGGAACGTTCTATGCTTTTGATCGCAAGGTCCATTCTCCCGGTACTTTCATAGATGATGGCCATGTTTCCAAGGTTTGCAGCCATTCCCTCTTTGTTTTTTAATTCTTCCTGGATCTTAAACGCTTTTTGATAATTTTCAATTGCCTCATCATACCGTTTACTGTGACCATGAACAATTCCTATATCATTATAGTTGCTGGCCATTTCAGGTTTGCGTTTTAACTGAAGATTCATATTCAGCGCCTTGTAATAATATTCCAGTGCGGCTTCAAAATTTTTCTGCTTAAAATAGATCCAGCCTACATTTCTATAACTGTCGGCCAGTTCATTTTTTCTGTTGAGACGCTCAAATATTTTAAGGGCTTTTAGATAATGATCGGAGGAAATTGCATATTCTCCTTTGTACCAATGCACATCTCCAAGGTTATTGTGTGATAAGCCAATCCCTCTTTTATTGTTAGAACTCTCTGAAAGCATCAAAGCTTGCTTTCCGTAGCTTAATGATTTATCCACATCAAATCCCTGGTACCTGAAAGAAAGTCCAAGAAGTGCCTTGATCTTTACTGTATCAGGTTGCTCAGTTGACAATATGCCTTTTAACGAATCGATCGCCTTCTGATCCTGCGCAGAAATTTTCCCCACTGCCAAGAATAGAAGAAATACAATCAGAATATGTAGCTGTTTTTTGATCATGTTATTTTTATTCCGATCACTAAAATATCATCAACCTGTTCTGTTTTTGACGACCATGATTCAATGGAACTATTGAGTATCTCAGATTGTTTCGGCATTGGTTCCTGTTTGATCTGTAGCAAAAGCGCTTTCAGATTTTTTGTCATAAATTTTTTTCCCTGCTCTCCTCCGAACTGATCTGCGTATCCATCTGAAAAAATATAAAGAAGATCATCCTTCTTTAATCTGATCGTATTCGTTTTAAATTCTACTTTCTCTGTTGCCTGGAGTCCGCCGATTGAATGCTTTGTGCCCTTTATTTCTGTCAGTTCCTCATTCTGAATGATCCACAAAGGACGTTGTGCCCCGGAAAATTCAATTTCGTTTTCTGAATTAAAAACCAGGATGGCGATGTCCATACCATCTCTGTTTTGGGCATATTCATCTTGCTTCAGGGCTTTTCTTAATTCGGAATCAACCTGCTGAAGGATTTCTCCTGAACTTGTTATTCCTTTTTCGTTGATCACCTGGTTCAGGATATTGTTTCCTATCATGCTCATCAATGCTCCCGGAACGCCATGCCCTGTGCAATCACAGGCAGCAATGATTCTCCTGCCGTCTTTTTCGGTATACCAGTAAAAATCACCACTCACAATGTCCTTGGGTTTGAACAGGATAAATGATTCAGGAAATAAATCCTTCCGAATCTGATCCGCAGGAAGGCTAACATCCTGAATACGCTTCGCATAATTAATGCTGTCAGTAATGTCCTTGTTCTTTACTTCAATTTCTTTGTACGCATGTGTCAGCGCCGAATTTGTTTTTTTCTTTTTGATGATTCCTCTGAAAAGAAAAAACGCAAGCAGAACAATTGTGACGCATAAAATGATCAGGTAGATCCTGAAATTTTCTTCTTTTTTACGTTGCTCCTGTGCAAGTGTTTTGTCGTTTTCCAGTGAGTTGATCAGAAGTTCTTTTTTATCAGATTCATACTTTGCCGACATTTCATTTATTTGTTTGCTGTTATTCTCATTATACGTCGAATCCTGCAAGGCAGTATATTTTACGAGGTATTTGAAGGATGCTTGAAAATCTTTTTTCTTTTCATAGGCATCTGAAAGTAATTTGTACACATCGGATTGAACAGTTTTGAAATCATGATCCAGACCTATTTGAAGTGCTTTTTCAGAAAAGGAAATCGCTTTATCATATTGCTGAAGTTTCATATAGCAAAGCGCAAGACCATTGTAACCTTCTGCGAGGTTATAGTGGTCCTCCAATTTGCGATGAAGAATGTTTGAACTGAGGTAGCTTTCAAGTGCAAGATCATAATTGCCCATTTCGTAATAGATCATTCCCAGGTTACCATAGGCTGTGGCCAACCCTTTTTCGCTGTTCATTTTTTTTGAAAGCTCGATTGTTTTTTTGCAATATTCCAGAGCTGCCGGATAATTACCCATCATTTTATAGGCAATACCTAGATCATCATGATTGGCAATCATTTGTAATTCCAGGCCCAGCTCCTTGTTAATTTTTAGCGACTTTAAATAATACTCAACTGTAAGCGTGTAATTTTTCTGACCTTGATAGATCCATCCGATATTTCGATAGCATTGAGCAATACTTGCTTTGTCTTTGAGTGACTCAAAAATCTTAAGTGCCTGGAAATAATTGTCAGAAGCTTTTGTATAATCTCCGGCAAACCAATACAGATCTCCCAGGGCATTCAGTGAATGGCCTTCACCACGCTTAAACGAAATCTTTCTTGCATATTCCAAAGACTCTTTTCCCTTTTCAAAGGCTTTTGGCCTGTTGCTTTCCTGAAGCTCGATGGCAAGCCAGCGCATGGCATCTACTTTAATTGTGTCGTGGTAAGGAGAAGAAAGAACCAACTCCAGAGAGTCGATCACTTCTTTTTGAGCGTATGATGATACACAACCAAAGTTGAGTAGCAGAAACAGATATGTGAACGAAAGCTTCATTAATTTCTGATTCCGATTATAAGTATATCATCAATCTGTTCGCGATTGCAACGCCATTCTTCAATAGTTGTATTCAGTTTGTTTTTCTGATCAATCATGCTTAATTCATTCATCTTTAGGAGCAGTTCTTTCAGATTTTTTGTCATAAGTTTTTTTCCGCTCGGCCCGCCAAACTGATCTGCATACCCATCAGAGAAGAGATAAATCATCTCGCCTTTTTTTAACGGTATTGTATGTTGTTGGAATTGTTTTTCTTCCTGTTGAATTCCACCAATGGAAAATTTATTCGCTTTGATCTCTTCCAGACAACAGTTATTAGTTATCCGCCACAGAGGACGATGAGCTCCTGCATACTCAACTTGATCCGCTTCTATACAAACAATTGCGATGTCCATTCCATCCCTTGTTTCTGAAGTTGATGCCGTCTGTTTCAGCGTTTTCCTTACCTCCTGGTTGAGCCTGTTCAGAATTTCTGCGGGTGAACTGATTCCTTCTTCAATGACCACTTTCGTGAGAATATTGGTTCCGATCATGCTCATCAGTGCACCCGGAACTCCATGGCCGGTGCAATCGGCAGCAACAACGATTTTTTTCCCTTTCAGCTCCGCGAACCAATAAAAATCCCCGCTTACAATATCTTTTGGTTTAAAAAGAATGAAAGATTCAGGGAATAAATCCGATAGCGAATTTGGATCGGGCAGACTGGCTTCCTGGATGCGCTTCGCATAATTAATGCTATCGGTTATGTCCTTATTTTTTTCTTCGATCAGTTTTTTCTGTTCAGTGATTTCTGAGGTGCGTGCTTTTACCTGCGACTCCAGCAACGTGTTTTGTGAAGCAAGAATTTTTTGTTTTTCTTTTTCCTGTTCGATGGCCAGAGCTGATAAATGTTCCACTTCCACCAATTTATCTGCCAGCACTTTATTTGTGGCGGAAAAATCCTTGGCAAGAAACACCGACATTGAAACCGGTATACTAATAATGGAAAGAAAGAAAATGATCATCAGTGCAATAGCACCAGCTCCATTTGAAATGTTAATGGTGTGCTGAACAATGGCAGAAATTACAACCATCAAGAGACCGATGATAATCAGTCCTAGAAAAAATAATACACCTGTTCCGATAATGCGTGAGCCTTTCTTTTTCTTTCTTACAGCCTGTATTATGGTGACAAGTGTGTCGCAGGAACAATAAACAACAAAAGCAAACATCAACATACTTACTATTGGTCCATCGAGGAAAAAGTATACGGAAAGGAAGATCCCGGAAACGAGTATCCATTTAAACCTTTTTGGAAAATGATCATGGAATATCGAGAAGATCAGGCTCAGCAATGACACAAATAACAATGGGAAAATGAAAACCATGATGGAATTAAAGATCCACGATGTTGTGAAGCTTGTTGAAAATGCGTTTACATAAATCCCCAGGGGGTAGAGTGCTGTAATGAAACTGAAAAGGAAGTAATAGAGGTTAGAGCGGTTTTTTCTGTAAAACAGAAAGATCAGAAAATGAACAAGTCCCATGGACATAAAAAAAGCAGCGAAAAGGATCGTAAGTGTGTTGATCATAAACGAACTCATTAACTTACTTACTACCGCTTTGTTGATCAGAACAATTCGCATTTCAAATCCTGAGCCGGCTTTTCCATTCGAATCGTAGCTGTGTTCTTTGTCGTGATTGGAATACCTTACTGCTATGGACACAGCCCTGCCAGGCGTATAGTTGAAACCCGCCGGAATACTTTGTGTATTGAATCGTTTTTCCTCTTCTTCTGAATCTCCAACTGTACCGTTTTGAATGATCAGTGTTCCGTCGACGTATATTTCTGAGGCTCCTGTTTGTCTGATAACAAAGCCTAGTCCGTTGGAATTAAAATTTGAATCCAGTACGATGGTGGTTCTTAGCCATCCTTTTCCATCAAACCATGAATCAAAGTTTTCAATTGAAACCTGCTTCCATTGAGAATCATTGTACTCGGGGGTGCAAAATTGCAAAGAATCACCGGAATGGAATTTCCAGTCGCGAAGGAAAAATTCCTGCTGAGTATTCAGGCTGTCAGCCGAAACCATGGTCTGTCCCTGAAGTAGAAGAGGAAAGAGGATCAGGAGAAGGCAAAAGAATTTTTTCGACATGAATAAAAGCGGAGTTTGTTTTAATCAACAAAAAAAATGAATCGCAAATCTTTTCAAATATAGAGAAAAGCATGAATTATTTAGATGGAATAATCTTGCAGAACTCAATGTTGGAAACAATTAGGTAAAAGCAAATAAGTTTTTGGAATTGTAAATAAAACTTACATATATTTGAAACTCATTCAAAATCTGAAACAGTTATGGCAAATCTTTGGTTAAAAAAATCTATTAGTTCACTTCAAACAGAAGCTTCAGAGGAACAAGGGGGATTAAAACGCACACTTGGCGCAAGATCTCTAGTAGCTTTGGGAATAGGAGCCATTATAGGAGCTGGATTATTTTCAATCACAGGTGGTGCTGCAGCAAACAATGCCGGGCCTGCCATTACTATATCATTTGTTATTGCCGCTGTTGCCTGTGCTTTTGCCGGACTTTGTTACGCGGAATTTGCGTCCATGATCCCGGTTGCAGGAAGTGCCTATACTTATTCTTACGCAACCATGGGTGAATTCATCGCCTGGATCATTGGATGGGATCTTGTACTTGAATATGCCGTAGGTGCAGCCACTGTTTCCATCAGCTGGTCCAGATACCTTGTGAAGTTTTTAGGATATTACGATATTCATCTCCCCGCATCGCTCACTTTATCCCCGTTTGATTCAGCCACACTTCTTGATGGAACTGTCGTTCACGGGATGATCAATCTTCCTGCGGTTTTTATTGTAGTCCTGATGTCGTTGTTGCTGATCAAAGGAACAAAAGAATCAGCGATTGTAAACGGTATCATCGTTCTTCTTAAAGTGTCTGTAGTTCTTGTATTTATTTTTCTTGGTTGGGGTTATATCAACTCAGATAATTATGCTCCTTATATCCCTGAAAATACCGGTGAATTCGGAAGTTTTGGTATGAGTGGAATTGTAAGAGCCGCAGCAATTGTCTTTTTCGCCTACATCGGTTTTGATGCGGTATCCACTGCTGCTCAGGAAGCGAAAAACCCTAAAAGGGATATGCCTATCGGAATTTTAGTTTCCCTTGTAATTTGTACTGTATTGTATATTCTTTTTGCACACGTTATGACAGGTGTTACAAGCTATACTAGTTTTCAGGGTGCTGACGGTATTGCTCCGGTAGCTGTAGCTATTGATAATATGGGAACTGCTGGTGCAGATGGAATTATCGTACCTGCATATCCATGGTTAAACAAGGCCATTATCATTGCAATCCTTGCCGGATACTCTTCTGTAATTATGGTAATGTTGATGGGGCAGTCCCGTGTTTTCTTTTCAATGTCAAAAGATGGTTTATTGCCAAAGGTGTTTTCTGATGTGCATTCAAAATTCGGAACTCCGTCAAAATCCAATTTGTTATTCATGGTGTTTGTAAGTTTGTTCGCAGCCTTTGTTCCGGCAAATGTGGTGGGTGAAATGACAAGTATCGGAACACTTCTGGCCTTTATTCTTGTATGTGCCGGAGTTTGGGTTTTAAGAAAAAAACAGCCTGATTTCCCTCGTGCTTTTAAAACACCTTTAGTTCCCCTGATTCCTATCTTAGGTATTGCTTCATGTTTATTTATGATGGTGTTTTTGCCTCTTGATACATGGTTGCGTTTGATCATCTGGATGTTAATCGGTATTGATGTATATCTTGCTTACGGTTCCAAAAACAGTAAACTTGCAAAAGAAGTGGGAAGCATAAGTAATCTGAAGCCTTTGTTCCTCACAGGTCTGGCATTGTCATTCCTTTTAGCTGTAGTTGCAATTTTGCATCATTACACGCTTAATGAAGGGGCAGAAGATACCATGCTTTTCCTTTCTTCTGTAGTTATCGCCGGGGCACACATTGTCTTCTACATGGCAAAATTCTTTATGAATAAAAAATAAATCATTTTTGAAAAGAAGGACGGTTTTTAGCCGTCCTTTTTTTTCACTTTTCGGACCTGATCCCTCTCCTGAATTTAATTTTACATGTCAGAGCAAAAAACAGAATTAAAAAGAACACTTGGACTCCTTGATGCAACAAGCATAGTAGCTGGTTCAATGATCGGTTCGGGGATCTTTATCGTTACTTCGGAAATGGCCCGCAATGTGGGTTCTGCAGGTTGGTTGTTGTTTCTATGGCTGTTGACCGGCCTTATCACAGTTTTTGCTGCTTTGAGTTATGGAGAACTTGCCGGAATGATGCCCAATGCCGGCGGTCAATACATCTACATTCAACGCGCGTACGGCAGAATGATCTCTTTCCTTTATGGCTGGACCGTTTTTACTGTGATCCAGACAGGTGTGATTGCAGCAGTGGCAGTGGCTTTCGCAAAATACACTTCTGTCTTTTTTCCTGAATTGAATACTGTTATACTTACAGTAAGCTCTTTTAAAATCACCTATGCTCAGTTGTTAGGTATGGCAAGCATTGTTTTACTTACCTATATAAACAGCAGAGGCGTTAAGAATGGAAAAAGCATTCAGCTGATCTTCACTTCCGCAAAACTCTTCGCACTTTTTGCACTCATTGTCTTAGGGCTCGCCATAGGATTTCGAGGTGATGTGATCGTAGCTAACTTCACAAATATGTGGGAAGCTTCTTCTACTTCGGTAGCTGTAGATGGCAGTCTGATTATTGTTCCTCTTGCTGGTGCCGCTTTGCTTGGAGCAATGGGTTCCACTATTATTAATTCATTGTTCTCAAGTGATGCCTGGAACAACGTAACCTTTATTGCCGCAGAGATCAAGGATCCTAAAAAGAACATTCCACGAAGTTTGTTTCTAGGAACATTCATCGTTACTATTATTTATATTCTTGCCAATGTTGCTTATCTCGCACTGTTACCGATCAAAGGTGATCCGGCTGCCGCAGATGCACTCGGACAAGGAATTATGTTTCCTTCCAATGATAGGGTAGGAGCAGCCGCAGCTTCCATGATCATGGGTGATCCGGCAGTTTATGTAATGGCTCTTCTTATTATGGTTTCTACTTTTGGTTGTAACAATGGACTTATTCTTTCAGGTGCACGATTATTCTATGCTATGGCAAAGGATGGATTATTCTTTAAAAAAGCTGCTTCATTAAATGAGAAACAGGTTCCTTCAACCGCTCTTTGGCTGCAATGCTTATGGGCTTGTGTGCTCTGTCTTTCCGGCAAGTATGGCGATCTTCTCACTTATGCAACATTCGCTTCTCTGCTGTTTTATATTCTTACCATCGGCGGGATCTTCATCCTCCGAAAAAAAGAACCTGATACGGAAAGACCCTACAAAGCTTTTGGTTACCCTGTAATTCCTGCACTTTATATATTGATTACAACAGCCATTTGCATCGACCTGCTGATCTATCAGACCCTGAATACCGGGATCGGATTGGTCATCGTATTGCTCGGTATACCGGTTTATTATCTCACACAGAAGGAAGCTCCTTCCATGTAAGTTTTTTCTTCCCCTTTACGGCTCTCAACAAATTTTAATGAATGATACAAAGCATGGTGCTTTGTATTGATTATGTTGAACATTTTAAAAAATGAGCCATGAAAAAAATTTTACGCGATTACTTTACCTTTAACAAACGGGAGCGCAATGGTGTTTTTGTTTTGTTGTCCATCATCTTTATCCTGGTAGTTTATCTGAATGTTGCCGAATACTTTATAAGGCCAGAACCGTTCAATGATGAGGCTTTCCGGAAAAAGATCGAAGTTCTTCATGCATCAGTGATAAACAATTCGGATACGATAGAGAATAATTCAGAACATTTTCCACAGGAGAGTTGGAAAAATAAAGTAGAAAAAAAATCAGTAGAACTTTTTATTTTCAACCCAAACGGACTACCTGATAAAGATTGGCTTCGACTAGGCTTATCCGAAAAGCAAATACGATCAATAAAAAAATTCGAAGCCAAAGGAGGGACTTTCAGAAAGAAAGAAGATCTGAAAAAAATGTATTGCATCAGCCCGGAAAAATATGCACAACTGGAACCGTTTATTCAACTGGAAGATCAACAGCCCATGTTTAAAGATGGGAAAGTAGAAAATTTAAAAACAGTCGAAACGATGAACGCCGCACCTATTGTGGTAGATTTAAACAAAGCAGATTCGGTTTCTCTAACCAAACTAAAAGGTATCGGTCCTTTCTTTGCGAAGAACATTATAAAATACCGTGCGCAGTTGGGTGGCTTCATTTCAAAAGAACAACTGCTGGAGGTGTGGAAATTTGATCAGGAAAAATTTGATATGGTGAAAGCCTTTCTGACGGTAGATGCGTCTGCCGTTAAAAAAATTAACATCAATACGTGTAATGCAAGTGAATTGAAGCATGCTTACCTGAAATGGAATGTGGTGAATGCGATCATAAACTACCGGGAAAATCATGGGAAATACACAACTGTTAATGATATCAGGAAAACAGATTTGGTAGATGAAGAAACATACCGTAAAATTGTACCCTACTTAACAACAGAATAAATGTTCCTGACGGGTTTCCGTCATTTCCCAAAAAAAGCAGCATGTTAGAAGAAAAGATTAAATCAGTGATCCGGGATGTTCCCGATTTTCCAAAACCGGGCATTCTTTTTAAAGATATTACCCCTATTCTACATTTGCCTCAACTGTGCAATGAGATCGTTTCGGAATTTGCAAAGCAATTTTCTGATAAAAAGATCGATGCAATTGTAGGAGTTGAAAGTCGTGGGTTCCTGTTCGGATTTGCACTCGCTGCAAAAATGAAAATTCCATTTGTTCTGGTGCGCAAGGCTGGTAAGCTTCCCTACAAGAAAATTGCTTATGAATATGATCTCGAGTATGGCAGTTCAAAAGTTGAAATGCAGGTGAATGATATTAAATCCGGCTGGAATGTTCTGATTCATGATGATTTGCTTGCAACAGGAGGAACAGCAGAAGCCGCAGCCCGCCTTATTCAAATGCAGAATGGAAAGGTAGCGGGATTTGCATTCCTAGTTGAACTGGAATTTCTAAAAGGGAAAGAACGACTGCTGCAATACAGTGATCAGGTTGTTAGTTTGGTGACTTACTAATCTCTATTTTTATTTGCTTTGATGCCGAAATCTGGAAAAGGAAATTTGGGCTGGTGGTGATGTTTGTATTTGGGTGTCCGTTTGTAAAACAATAGCATCCGTTAGTGATTAGGTCAATTTTTTCTTTGGGCTACCTGATAAATTAAGAGGGGCCGGACAAATCTTTCTCCCTCTATTACAATAAAATTTCTATTTTTGCCCTCTCAAATAAAACGAAACATGGATTTTAGCCTCAACGAAAACCAGCGCATGATCGCTGATATGATTAAGAAATTTGGCGATGACCATATCCGTCCGAAAATGATGGAGTGGGATGAATCGCAGGAATTTCCGGTTCAGGTATTCAAAAAGCTCGGAGATCTGGGTTTGATGGGGGTTTTGGTTCCGCAGGAATATGGCGGATCAGGATTTTCATACACTGAATATGTAACTGCCATTGTTGAATTATCCAAGATCTGCGGATCCATCGGTCTTTCCATGGCTGCTCATAATTCTTTGTGCACTGGCCACATTCTGGCTTTCGGTAACGAAGAACAAAAGAAAAAATACCTTCCAAAATTAGCAACAGCGGAGTGGATAGGAGCATGGGGACTTACAGAAACCGGAACAGGTTCGGATTCAGGAGGGATGACCACAACAGCAAAAAAAGACGGTGATTATTATGTGATCAACGGTTCTAAAAACTTTATCACTCACGCGATATCAGGTGATGTAGCTGTTGTAATTGTACGTACTGGTGAGAAAGGTGATTCCAAAGGTATGTCCGCATTTATTATTGAAAAGGGAACCACTGGTTTTGGATCCGGAAAAAAGGAGAATAAATTGGGGATGCGTGCTTCAGAAACGGCTGAGCTCATCTTTAATAACTGCAGAATACACAAAGATCAGTTGTTAGGAAAAGAAGGAGATGGATTTGTACAAGCTATGAAAGTGCTTGACGGCGGAAGGATTTCTATTGCAGCATTATCGGTGGGAATTGCAAAAGGAGCTTTTGATTGTGCCCTGAAATATTCAAAGGAACGTGAACAATTCGGGAAGCCGATTTCTCAGTTCCAGGCGATTTCGTTCAAGCTGGCAGATATGGCAACGGAAATTGAAGCAGCTGAATTGCTGACCTTTTTTGCAGCCGACAAGAAGAATAAAGGGGAGAAAATGACCAAAGAAGGAGCTTTTGCGAAGTATTATGCTTCGGAAGTAGCTGTGAGATCAGCGAATGAAGCGGTTCAGATTTTCGGCGGATATGGCTATACAAAGGACTTTCCGGCTGAAAAATATTACCGCGACAGTAAGCTGTGTACCATTGGAGAAGGAACTTCAGAGATCCAGAAATTGGTGATCGCTCGTGAGATCATGAAGTAATTCCGGAAATTCCTGAAAATATTAGTTAAGAAAAAGGAGATTTAAAATTATTTTGTATATTTGCAACCCAATAAAATTGGAGTGAAGGGAAAACAGAAAAAATAATTTTCGGATTCTCAGAACAACAAATCAACCATTCAAAAAAATAAAACATGTTAATAGTTCAAGTTAAAGAAGGCGAAGCAATCGAAAAAGCACTGAAGAAATTCAAAAAGAAATTTGAAAAAACAGGTGTAGTTAAAGAATTACGTGAGCGTCAGAAATTCACTAAGCCTTCTGTGGTTTTCCGCGAAGCAAAGATCAAAGCGATCTACAAAGAGAAGATGCAGCGCAGCGAAGAAGCATAGGCTTTCTCGTTGTTTAATATTCCAAAAGAAGGAAGGATCTGCAAGTTGATTTGCAGTTCTTTCCTTTTTTATTTTTATCTTGGTAACAATTTACACTGATATGAGAAAAGTCCTCCTGATTGTTCTGTGTGTTATTTGTTTCAACAACTCCAAATCACAAACCTATGTGACAATTCCGGATCCTAATTTTGTCAACTGGCTTCAATTAATGCATCCTTCTTGCATGGTTGGTAATCAGATGGATATTACCTGCTCCGCAATCCAGAATGCGACGAGTATAATTATTACCGGTTTGTCAATTAGCGACCTTACCGGAATAGAATACTTTACAAGTTTGGAGGTGCTCAATTGCAATACGAACTTACTTACAACTTTGCCCCCCCTTCCGGCTACATTGCTTTCCCTGGAATGTTATGATAATGCCTTAACAAGTCTTCCTGTTTTACCAGATTCACTAACTAATCTAGGCTGTCGTTTCAATCAATTAACAGCACTGCCGACTTTACCTTTATCTCTTGTAAATCTTGATTTCAGCCTTAATCAAGTTGCCACCCTGGCTTCCCCTTTGCCAACTACTTTGAAATACCTGGATTGCGGTTATAATTATTTAACCACTTTGCCAACGTTGCCAAATGCACTTATTTCTTTAAATTGTACTGGCAATTTATTGACTGCCCTTCCCAGCCCCTTGCCTAATTCAATAGAGATTCTTTATTGTGGCAGCAATCAGTTTACTGGTTTGCCCGCCCTGCCGGATTCACTTTTGCAGTTGCAATGCCATTCGAATCAACTCACATCATTGCCTTTGTTACCTAATAAGTTGTTGATCTTTTGGTGCTTTGATAACCTGTTAACAATTCTCCCTGCTTTGCCACCGCTTATGTCGGAACTGCAATGTTCAAGCAATGATTTGTTAACTCTTCCGGCATTGCCTAATTCTTTATACGTATTGGTTTGTAATGACAACAATATTTCATGTTTTCCAATTTTTCCGAGTTCAATAGTACCGTTCGGGCTGATACTTGGAACCAATCCCTTCTCGTGTTTGCCCAATTATATCTCAGCGATGGACTCCACCTTGCTGGCCTATCCTATCTGTACTTCCGGAGATACAATCAATAATCCCGATGGATGCAACAACGCGAATGGTATTATGGGTAGTATTTATAGGGACCTCAATCTTAATTGCGTGTTAAACAGTTCGGATGATTTCTGGGAGAATGTTCCATTGAAATTATATGATAGTACCGGTAGTTTAATAGCACAAACTTATTCTCTTTCTAATGGTTATTATTATTTTCCTGCAACAGCAGGAGTTTATACAGTAAAGATTGACACAACAAGTCTGCCTTTGATGGTAGGTTGTTTATCCTTAGGCACCGAAACAACTGTTACTCTTACAAGTTCAACAACCTTGATTCAGAATACGGATTTTGCCCTGATCTGCAAGCCCGGTTTTGATATTGGAGTTCAATCGATATCAACCAGCGGATGGGTTTTTCCTGGTCAGTTACATAACTTAAAAATTGTTGCCGGGGATCTGACGACCGTCAATGGTGATCATTGTTTGGCCAATATTTCGGGTACAGTGAAGGTAACTGTTACGGGCTCCTCGCTGTTCAACGGCGTTTCTCCCGGAGCTCTCACACCTTCGATAGCGGGGAATATTTATACTTATACTATATCGAATTTCGATTCTGTTAACTTAATGCTTGATTTTAATCTGCAGTTCGGAATTCCAACAACTGCTGTTGCAGGAGATCAAATTTGTGTTGACGTTGAAGTTATAGCCGGATCAGGTGGTGATAATGATCCCGTAAATAACACTTTGTATTATTGTTATGAGGTCATAAATTCTTACGACCCGAACATGAAAGAAGTTTTCCCGGTGGATGTCGCAACTGGCTATCAGGATTGGTTTACCTACACCATTCATTATCAAAATACAGGAAATGCTCCGGCGATGAATATCCGCTTGGAGGATACGTTGGACATGAATCTGGATCTCGAAACCTTTCAGATGTTAAGTTCAAGTCATTTCAACTCGGTTTTTGTGGACGGCAATGCTCTTGCATTCGAATTTCCCGGGATTATGCTGCCCGACAGTACAAGTGACCCGGAGGGTTCAAAAGGATTTGTTCAATACAGACTGAAGCCGAAGTCGGGTTTGCCTGGCGGCACAAAACTGTACAATACAGCTTTCATTTATTTTGATTACAATGCGGCAGTAGTTACTAATACTACCCTGAATGAATTTGTGGAACCACTAACTGTAAATTACAATACGGACATGCAAATGATGGTCTACCCAAATCCGGGAAAAGGAACTTTCTTTGTTGAATTTAAAGAAAATGCCGCGCCAGTTCCTCTGGTTGGGGTTTATAATATCCTGGGAGAGCTCGTGTTAAGTTTTAAAGCCGATGGGTCAAAAGTTGCGCTGGATCTTAATAATCAACCAAATGGTATCTATTTTCTGAGGGCACTAAATGCTGAAGGTTGGGCAGGGCATCGCATCATAAAACAATAATTCGGTTGCTGATTTTAATAGATTTTCTAATAATTTTAGAGGAATTATTCCGTTAAACACCAACACCTTTTAATTTTATGGACACCAGCAGGGAAAGCTTTTTTAAATACATTAAATACGAAAAGCGGTTTTCTGTCCATACCCTCACTGCCTATACCGGCGATCTTGACCAGTTCTTTCTCTACCTTTCAGATACGTATGAAATAAACGAAGTCCTAAGTATCGACCATACAATTATTCGTTCCTGGATCGTTCAACTAATGGAGAACGGAATTTCCGCCCGTACCGTTAACCGGAAAATTACTACCCTGAAAACCTTTTTTAAATTCCTTCTTCGACAGGAATCGATATCTGTTGATCCCATGCTGAAAATCCAGGGGCCCAAAACGCCGAAAAGACTGCCTGTTTTTGTTGACAAACAAAGTATGGATATGCTGCTGGACGAGATTCCGTTTCCGGAGGGAAAAGAAGGGGATTTGGGGCGATTGATAATTGATCTTCTTTATAGTACAGGAATGCGATTGTCAGAACTGATCAATCTGAAGCAAACCGATGTGGATATTCCTGCATCTCAATTAAAGGTGTTGGGGAAAAGAAATAAAGAGCGGATTATTCCATTTAATTCGTCTTTGGGGGAACAATTATTGCGGTACATGAATGAGAAAGAAACGATGCAAAATGAGTTTTTGTTAGTTGATGAAAAGGGAAAAAAATTATATCCTAAATTTGTATATCGATTGGTTAATTCTTACCTTTCTCAAGTAACAACAGTAAATAAGAAGAGTCCGCATATATTGAGACATACATTTGCGACACATATGTTGAATAATGGAGCAGATCTGAATTCAATTAAAGAACTTTTAGGTCATGCAAGTCTGGCAGCAACACAGGTTTACACGCACAATACAGTAGAAAAGCTAAAAAGTATACACAAACAGGCACATCCCAAAGCATAAATTAATATTAATCAGATTATAAAAACAGGAGGAAACTACCATGACAGTAAAAATTCAGTCGGTGCATTTTGATGCAGATAAAAAATTACTTGCATTTATTCAGGAAAGAGTAGATAAACTTACCCAGTATTATGATGAGATCATAACGAGCGATGTAGTGCTTCGAATTGATAACACGAGTGATTCGGAAAATAAGATAGCGGAGATCAAATTACATATCCCTGGAAATGATCTGTTTGCTAAAAAGCAATGCAAGAGTTTTGAAGAAGCGATAGACTCCAGTATAGATGCTTTGAAAAGTCAGGTTCAGAAGCATAAAGAGAAAATAAAAGGGATGTAACCCTTTGCATATCATATCAATTGATTACATTTGCCGCCCCGGTTTATAGCTGGGGCGGTTTTTTTTGAAAAAAAGCATTAATTTTTTTGTTACTCCGCAAATGTTTTATAGATTTGCAGTCCTTTTTCAAGGGGGTTTGTTGAAATTAATGTAGAAAACCTCCATAGTTCTTTTAAAATGTAGTATTGCAGCCATAAGCCGATGTAGCTCAGTTGGCCAGAGCAGCTGATTTGTAATCAGCTGGTCGGGGGTTCGAATCCCTCCATCGGCTCTTTTTTTTGTGTGATACTTTGTCGGGGAGATACCAGAGTGGCCAAATGGGACAGACTGTAAATCTGTTGCTTAATTGCTTCGAAGGTTCGAATCCTTCTCTCCCCACAATTATCAGGAGAGAGTATTAGTTTGTTCTATTGATTTTTGAATTGCAGTTCTTTAAGTATTTATAATAAAAGCGGAAGTAGCTCATTTGGTAGAGCGTCAGCCTTCCAAGCTGAGGGTGGCCGGTTCGAGCCCGGTCTTCCGCTCTTTTCAGGAAAGAGATCCCGTATTTTGCGGGATCTTATTCCTTTTTGCTCACGCTTCATTAAGCTGTTGTAGCTCAGTGGTAGAGCACTTCCTTGGTAAGGAAGAGGTCGTGAGTTCAATCCTCATCAACAGCTCTTAATGATGTTGAGGATAACGTGTGGCGAGTTTGAATTTTAAGTTTCAGGTAAATAAATATAAAATAACAATTAAATAATAACTAGCAATGGCTAAAGAAAAATTCGACCGTTCCAAACCACACGTTAACATTGGAACCATCGGTCACGTTGACCACGGTAAAACTACCTTAACCGCAGCAATTACTGTTGTATTGGCTGAAAAAGGACTATCTGAAGTGAGAGATTTCTCTTCTATCGACAATGCTCCTGAAGAAAAAGAACGTGGTATCACGATCAATACTTCGCACGTAGAGTATTCTACTGCTGCTCGTCACTATGCACACGTTGACTGTCCGGGACACGCGGATTACGTGAAGAACATGGTTACTGGTGCTGCTCAGATGGACGGTGCAATCTTGGTTGTTGCTGCTACAGACGGACCAATGCCACAAACACGTGAGCACATTCTTTTGGCTCGCCAGGTTGGTGTTCCTAAGATCGTTGTTTTCATGAACAAAGTGGATATGGTTGACGATCCTGAATTACTTGAGCTAGTTGAAATGGAAATCCGTGAATTATTGTCATTCTATCAGTTTGACGGTGATAACACTCCTATCATCCAGGGTTCTGCTTTAGGTGGTTTGAATAAAGATCCGAAATGGTCTGAAAAAATCATGGAACTGATGGATGCAGTGGATACATATATTCCAATTCCACTTCGTGAGGTTGACAAGCCTTTCCTTATGCCAGTTGAAGATGTTTTCACTATCACAGGTCGTGGTACTGTTGCTACTGGTAAAATCGAAACAGGTGTTATCAACACAGGTGATGAGATCGAAATCATTGGTATGCAGGAAGAGAAGTTGAAATCAGTAATCACTGGTGTTGAGATGTTCCGTAAGATCCTTGACAGAGGTGAAGCAGGTGACAACGTTGGTTTGTTGTTACGTGGTATCGATAAAAAAGATATCCGCAGAGGTATGGTTGTAGTTAAGCCTGGAACCATCACTCCTCATACTGAATTCAAAGCTGAGATCTACGTTTTGAAAAAAGAAGAAGGTGGACGTCACACTCCATTCCACAATAAATACCGTCCTCAGTTTTACCTGCGCACAACAGATGTAACAGGAGAAATTGAATTGCCAACAGGACGTGACATGGTTATGCCTGGTGATAACGTAACAATTACTGTTAAGTTGATCGTTCCGGTAGCTATGACATTAGGTTTACGTTTCGCAATCCGCGAAGGTGGACGTACTGTAGGTGCAGGTCAGGTAACTGAGATCATCAAGTAATAAATAATTAATTAGTAGTGTAACAGCGGGCAGTGGAAAACATTGCCTGCTGTTTTCTACTAATAACGGGTGATGTTTAAGACGATGTTTTAAACGTTTTGGAAACTCACTCTGAAAGCAAAAACAGGTGTAGTTCAAGGGTAGAATAGAGGTCTCCAAAACCTTTGATGGGAGTTCGAATCTCTCCACCTGTGCAAAAAGGATAAGTTAAAAGAGTAATAAGTTAAAAGTTAAAAGGGAAGTCCTGATACTTGATACTTGATACATAATACTTAAAAAAATGAGCAAATTCAAAACATACATTGATGAAACAACCAACGAACTTTTTCATAAAGTTAGCTGGCCGAGCTGGAGCGAATTACAGAGCAGTGCGATCGTAGTAGCTGTTGCTTCTATCATCATTGCACTTATCGTTTTTGCAATGGATAAAATGTTCGAAACAGGAATGGGTATTATTTACCAGTCATTTTAATTCTACAACAAAATTAAAAAATGAGCGAGCAAACAAAGACTGACACGGTAAAGAAATGGTATGTGGTGAGAGCTATCAGTGGCCAGGAGAAAAAAGTGAAACAGTATATTGAAATGGAGATCAACCGTCTTGGATTAACACCTTTTGTTTCCCAGATCCTGATCCCTACAGAAAAGATTTATCAAATCCGTAACGGTAAGAAAGTAAGTAAAGAGCGTCCGTTTTACGGAGGTTATATTTTAGTTGAAGCTGCTTTGGTTGGAGAAGTTCCACACGTAATTAAAAACATTACTGGTGTGATCGGTTTCCTTGGAGAAACAAAAGGAGGATCTCCTGTTCCAATGCGTTTGTCAGAAGTTAACAGAATCCTCGGAACTGTTGATGATCTTGCAGAAAGCGATGCGCAAATCAGCATTCCTTTCATCGTTGGAGAAACAGTGAAAGTGATCAATGGTCCTTTCAACGGATTCACCGGAACAATTGAAAAGGTGAACGAAGAGAAAAAGAAATTAGAAGTAATGGTGAAGATCTTCGGAAGAAAAACACCATTGGAATTAGGATACTTAGAAGTAGAGAAAGAAAACTAATAAAAGCATTATCTGATCATTCATAAAAAAGCCTGGCTTCCACCGGCTCGTGACAGTTTGAATAGGAAGAGCAATTAGAATAAATAAACAAAACCGTTTAAAGAAAAAATTAGGGTTTAAGCATAAGCAAAAACTTTAAACTTTCAAACTTTAAACTTTAAACCTTATCCCAATTTTAAATAGGGATCTAAACAAAAAAGAAAATGGCAAAAGAAGTAAGTGCAATGATCAAATTGCAGATAAAAGGAGGAGCAGCGAATCCTTCACCACCAATCGGTCCTGCATTAGGAGCTAAAGGTGTTAACATTATGGAGTTCTGTAAGCAGTTCAACGCAAGAACACAGGATAAAGCAGGAAAAGTAATTCCGGTTATCATCACAGTATATAATGATAAATCATTTGAGTTTATCACTAAAAATCCACCGGTTGCAGTTTCTTTACTTGAGATCACTAAAGTGAAACAAGGTTCTAAAGAATCTAACCGTCTTAAAGTTGGTAATGTTTCCTGGGATCAGATCCGTCAGGTTGCAGAAGCAAAAATGCCCGATCTTAATTGCTTTACAATTGAATCGGCAATGAGCATGGTTGCAGGAACTGCACGTAGCTTAGGATTAACCGTTACAGGTGAGTCCCCTTTAAAAAAGTAAGTTTAACAGGTGGAGTCTGAATCCTGCCTTGTCGGCAGGAAAAAAGTAGGACGTTTGAACATCATAAATTAATAAAAATGACAAAAATTTCTAAAAACAGAAAGCTTGCTTTGTCTAAGTATGACTCATCAAAAGCATACTCTCTGACAGAAGCAACAAAGATCATCAAAGACATCACCACTGTAAAGTTCGATGCATCCATTGACATTAGCGTACGTTTAGGAGTTGATCCACGTAAAGCTAACCAGATGGTGCGTGGTTCTGTTTCATTGCCTCATGGTTCCGGAAAAACAATGCGTGTACTCGCGTTGGTAACTCCGGATAAAGAAGCGGAAGCAAAAGCAGCAGGTGCTGATTTCGTTGGTCTTGATGAATACATTGAAAAAATCAAAGGTGGTTGGACTGATGTTGATGTTATCATCACAATGCCTTCAGTAATGGGTAAAGTTGGTGCTTTAGGACGTGTATTAGGACCTCGTGGTCTGATGCCGAATCCAAAGACAGGAACTGTAACCATGGATGTTGGAAAAGCAGTTACAGATTCTAAAGGTGGTAAGATCGATTTCAAAGTTGATAAAGCTGGTATCGTTCAGGCACTTGTTGGAAAAGCATCTTTCGACAGTACAAAACTTGCTGAGAATGCAAATGAATTGTTACAAACCATCATGAAATTGAAACCATCTTCTGCTAAAGGTCAGTATGTAAGAAGCATCTTTATTTCTTCTACTATGAGCCCAAGCATCGAGATTGATTCTAAATTCCTGGCTTAATAATTTTAATTAAAATCATCACCCGTTTGTTCTGGCTTCCACTGGGCGAACACCTTAAATAAATAGAAATGAAAAAAGAAGATAAAACAAAAATAATCGATTCTTTAGTAGAACAGTTGAATGCAAACAACAAGATCTACTTGGCAGATTGTTCTTCTTTGACTGTTGAAAAAGTTAATCAATTCAGAAGATCTTGTTTTCAAAAGAACATTTCAGTAACCGTTGTGAAAAATTCATTGCTTAAAAAAGCAATTGAAAGAGCTGAAGACAGTCGTTTGGCGGAATTAGTTCCGGCATTAAAAGGCGCTACAGCTATCATGTTTACTGAAGTAGGAAACGCACCTGCAAAGTTGATTAAGGAATTCAGAGCAAAGAACCCTAAAATGAATAAGCCTCTTTTAAAAGGCGCTTCAGTCTCCTATACAAAGAGTTGTATCTGCTCTTCAGAACAGAGAAGAAAAGGACGCAGCTTAGTTGTGTAAACAGTTAATGAAGAAAAATTAAAAATTTAATTAGTAACAAATTTTAAAAACAATAAAAATGGCAGACGTAAAAGCAATTGCTGAACAGTTAGTAAATTTAACTGTGAAAGAAGTGCAGGAATTATCAACAATCCTTAAAGACGAGTACGGTATCGAACCAGCAGCAGCAGCAGTTGTTGTATCTGGAGGCGGTGGAGCAGCAGCAGCTGAAGAAAAAACCACTTTCGATGTTATCTTGGTTGAAGCAGGAGCAGCTAAATTAGGTGTTGTTAAAATCGTAAAAGATTTAACAGGATTAGGTTTGAAAGAATCTAAAGACCTTGTTGACGGTGCACCAAAACCGATTAAAGAAGGAGTTTCTAAAGAAGAAGCTGAATTATTGAAAAAACAATTAGAAGAAGCAGGAGCTAAAGTTGAGATTAAATAAGCTGTCAGCTAATCAGCCTGTTGCAAAGCAGGTATACAATTTCTAGTCATCACCTCATCCCCTAAAAAGGATGGGGTAATCGACTTTTATATTGTTTGTAGTTGTTTTTTCTTATTAACCTCGTTTGTTGAAGCAATACTAATTGTTACATCAAACTTAATACCTAAGCACCTTGGCTCAAAATAAAAAAACTCAGAGAATAAGTTTTGCATCCATTAAAAGTCAGATCGATTACCCTGATTTTTTGGATATTCAACTTCAATCGTTCCAGGACTTTTTTCAGTTGGAAACAACTTCAGAGAATCGCCAGAACGAAGGCCTTTACAAAGTTTTCGCAGAGAACTTTCCAATTTCTGATGCACGCAATAACTTCGTGCTCGAATTCCTGGATTACTTTATTGACCCGCCACGTTACTCTATCGAAGAGTGTATCGAGCGTGGACTAACATACAGCGTTCCGCTTAAAGCGAAATTACGTTTGTATTGTACAGATCCTGAACACGAAGATTTCGAAACAATCGTGCAGGATGTATACTTAGGTACTATTCCGTACATGACACCAAAAGGTACTTTCGTTATCAATGGTGCTGAACGCGTTATCGTATCTCAGTTACACCGTTCACCGGGTGTGTTCTTCGGACAAAGCCGTCACGCTAATGGTACCAAGCTTTATTCTGCCCGTGTTATCCCTTTCAAAGGATCATGGATTGAATTCGCTACCGATATCAACAGCGTAATGTATGCTTATATCGACCGTAAGAAGAAGTTACCGGTAACAACACTATTAAGAGCTATCGGATTTGAAAGTGATAAGCAGATCCTCGAAATATTCGGATTAGCCGATGAATTAAAAGTCAGCAAAGCCGCACTAAAAAATGCAATCGGACGTAAACTCGCTGCTCGTGTTCTTAAGACATGGATCGAGGATTTCGTTGATGAGGATACCGGTGAAGTTGTTTCAATTGAGCGTAACGAGGTTATTATTGACCGCGAAACAATCCTTGAAAACGGCCATATCGATATGATCGTTGATGCAAACGTTAAATCGGTAATTCTTCATAAAGAAGATGTCAACGCCGGTGATTACGCTATTATTTACAACACCTTACAGAAAGATACTTCCAACTCTGAAAAAGAGGCTGTGGAGCATATCTATCGTCAGCTTCGTAATGCTGAACCACCTGATGAAGAAACAGCTCGTGGTATCATCGATAAATTATTCTTCTCTGATAAGCGTTATGACCTTGGTGAAGTAGGCCGATACAGGATCAACAAAAAATTGAACCTGAATACTCCTTCTGATACTAAAACATTAACAAAAGAGGATATCATCTGTATCATCAAATACCTCATTGAGCTTGTAAACTCAAAAGCAGATGTGGATGATATTGACCACTTAAGTAACAGACGTGTTCGTACTGTGGGTGAGCAATTGTACGCACAATTCGGTGTTGGTCTTGCACGTATGGCAAGAACGATCCGTGAGCGTATGAATGTTCGTGACAACGAGGTGTTCACACCAACGGATCTGATCAATGCGAAAACATTGTCATCTGTTATCAACTCTTTTTTCGGTACCAATCAGCTGTCTCAGTTCATGGACCAAACGAATCCGCTTGCAGAAATTACGCACAAGCGTAGGCTCTCCGCACTCGGGCCAGGTGGTCTTTCCCGTGAGCGTGCAGGTTTCGAGGTACGTGACGTTCATTACACGCATTACGGACGTTTGTGTACAATTGAAACGCCAGAGGGTCCAAACATCGGTTTGATCTCTTCTCTTTGTGTATTCGCCAAGATCAATAAATTAGGATTCATTGAAACTCCATACATGACCGTTACAAACGGAAAAGTGGATATCGAAAAATCCGTTACGTACTTAAGTGCTGAAGAAGAAGATTCCAAAACCATCGCTCAGGCTAATGCGCCGGTTGATGCAAAAGGAAAATTTCTTGAGGCTAAAGTAAAAGCACGTTACGAAGGTGACTTTCCGGTTGTAGAACCAGAGAAGCTTCACTTGATGGACGTTGCTCCTAATCAGATCGCTTCGATTGCTGCATCTCTTATTCCTTTCCTGGAGCATGATGATGCCAACCGTGCCTTGATGGGATCAAACATGCAGCGCCAGGCTGTTCCATTGTTGCGCCCTGAAGCGCCAATCGTGGGTACAGGATTAGAGCCGCTTGTTGCACGCGATTCACGTGTTCTTGTTAATGCAGAAGGCGAAGGAGTTGTTGAGTATGTAGATGCAAACGAAATTGTGATCCGTTATAACCGCACTGATAACGATCGCCTCATCAGTTTTGATGAAGATATCAAACGTTACCAGTTAACCAAGTTCCGTAAAACCAATCAGAGCACTTGTATTAACCTGAAACCAATCGTTAAAAAAGGCGAAAAAGTTTCTAAGGGTCAGGTTCTTTGCGAAGGATATGCAACTCAGGCTGGTGAATTAGCTCTGGGACGTAACATGAAAGTGGCTTTCATGCCATGGAAAGGTTACAACTTTGAGGATGCGATCGTAATTTCTGAACGCGTTGCCCGTGAGGACATTTTTACATCTGTTCATATTGATGAGTATGCACTCGAGGTTCGTGATACAAAGCGCGGATTAGAAGAGCTTACTGCGGATATTCCTAACGTTTCTGAAGAGGCTACTAAAGACCTTGATGAAAACGGATTGATCCGTATCGGTGCTGAAGTGAAAGAAGGAGATATCCTTATCGGAAAAATTACTCCGAAAGGTGAAACAGATCCTTCTCCGGAAGAAAAACTTTTACGCGCAATCTTTGGTGACAAAGCAGGTGATGTAAAAGATGCTTCCCTTAAAGCGCCTCCATCATTACGCGGTGTTGTAATTGATAAAAAATTGTTCTCAAGAGCAATTAAAGATAAAAAAGCAAAAGCAGAAGAGAAGCCTTTGTTAGAGAAGATCGATAAAGAACACAGTGGAGAAGCTACTGCTCTTAAAGCGAAACTGATCGACAAATTATTTACTCTTGTAAATGGTAAAACTTCTCAGGGTGTTCTGAATGTGTTGAAAGAAGAAGTGGTTCCAAAAGGAACGAAATTCACACAGAAGAGTCTTGAGAAAATTGACTTCATCACTGTAAATCCAAGCAAATGGACTACTGATAAAGATGTGAACGACATGATCAGAATGTTGCTTCATAACTACAATATCAAGTACAACGATTTGTTGGGTGCTTATAAACGTAAAAAGTTTGCGGTTACTGTAGGAGATGAACTTCCTGCCGGTATCGTACAGCTTGCTAAAGTTTACATCGCTAAAAAACGTAAGTTGAAAGTGGGTGATAAGATGGCAGGTCGTCACGGTAACAAAGGTATCGTAGCACGTATCGTTCGCGATGAAGATATGCCATTCCTTGAAGACGGAACTCCTGTTGATATCGTGTTGAACCCGTTGGGTGTACCATCACGTATGAACCTGGGTCAGATCTATGAAACAGTTCTTGCATGGGCAGGTCAGAAATTAGGAGAAAAATTCTTTACTCCGATCTTTGACGGTGCTACTACAGATCAGTTGAATGAGTGGACAGACAAAGCAGGCTTGCCTCGTTTTGGTCGTACATTCTTAACAGATGGTGGAACAGGTGAGCGTTTCGATCAGCCGGCTACAGTAGGTATTATTTACATGCTGAAACTTGGACACATGGTGGATGACAAGATGCACTCCCGTTCAATCGGACCATACTCACTTATCACGCAGCAACCTTTGGGCGGAAAAGCTCAGTTCGGTGGTCAGCGTTTCGGTGAGATGGAGGTTTGGGCGCTTGAGGCATTTGGTGCTGCCAACATTCTTCAGGAGATCCTTACGATCAAATCTGATGACGTGGTGGGCCGTGCAAAAGCTTACGAAGCTATTGTTAAAGGTGAGAATATGCCAACTCCGGGAATCCCTGAATCATTCAACGTATTGTTGCATGAATTAAGAGGACTTGGATTGAACATTTCCCTTGACTAAATAAGTTTAAAGTTTAAGGTTTAAACGTTACGAGTTCCGTAATTTTTAAACCTTAAGCTAAACAACTTTGAACTTTAAACTTTGAACCCTGTCCTGATGAAAATCTGGATCTAAAAAAAAGACAAAAATGGCTTTCAAAAGAGATAATAAACTAAAAAGCAACTTCTCGAGAATTACCATCAGCCTTGCATCCCCGGAAGCGATTCTGGAGCGTTCAAGCGGTGAAGTAGTTAAGCCGGAAACGATCAATTACAGAACATACAAGCCTGAAATGGGTGGATTGTTCTGTGAGCGTATCTTCGGTCCGGTAAAAGACTGGGAGTGTGCTTGCGGTAAATATAAGCGTATCCGTTACAAAGGAATTGTTTGTGACCGTTGCGGTGTTGAAGTAACTGAAAAGAAAGTACGTAGAGAGAGAATGGGCCATATCAACCTGGTTGTGCCTGTTGCTCATATCTGGTATTTCAAATCATTGCCGAATAAAATCGGATACCTGTTGGGTCTTCCAACTAAAAAGCTTGACATGATCATTTACTACGAACGTTATGTTGTAGTAAATGCAGGTGCAAAAGCTGCAGACGGAATCAATTATCTTGATTTCCTTTCTGAAGAAGAATACCTGAACATCCTTGAAACTTTACCAAAAGAAAATCAATACCTGGATGACAACGATCCAAACAAGTTCATCGCAAAAATGGGTGCGGAAGCATTACAGGCTTTATTAAGCCGCGTTGATCTTGATAGTTTATCTTTTGACCTTCGTCACAAAGCGAATACTGAAACTTCACAGCAGCGTAAGAATGAGGCTTTAAAGCGTCTTCAGGTTGTTGAGTCTTTCCGTCACGCTAATCAGAACGTTGAAAACCGTCCTGAATGGATGATCGTTAAGATCGTACCTGTTATTCCACCGGAATTGCGTCCACTCGTTCCATTGGATGGTGGCCGTTTCGCTACATCCGATTTAAATGACCTTTACAGACGTGTTATTATCCGTAACAACCGTTTGAAGCGTTTGATCGAGATCAAAGCTCCTGAAGTAATCTTGCGTAATGAAAAACGTATGTTACAGGAAGCTGTGGATTCATTGTTCGACAATTCACGTAAATCAAATGCGGTTAAAACTGAATCGAACCGTGCTCTTAAATCTCTTTCCGATTCATTAAAAGGTAAACAAGGTCGTTTCCGTCAGAACTTACTTGGTAAGCGTGTGGATTATTCAGCACGTTCGGTAATTGTTGTAGGACCTGAATTGAAATTACACGAGTGCGGATTGCCGAAAGATATGGCAGCGGAATTATTCAAACCATTTATCATCCGTAAGATGATTGAGCGTGGTGTTGTTAAGACCGTTAAATCTGCCAAGAAAATTGTAGATAAAAAAGAGCCTATCGTTTGGGATATTTTGGAGAATGTATTGAAAGGACATCCTGTTCTTTTGAATCGTGCCCCGACACTTCACAGATTAGGTATCCAGGCTTTCCAGCCAAAACTGATCGAAGGAAAAGCGATTCAGTTGCACCCATTGACCTGTACCGCTTTCAATGCGGATTTTGACGGGGATCAGATGGCAGTTCACGTTCCATTGGGACATGCTGCAATCCTTGAGGCGCAATTGTTAATGCTTGCTTCCCATAACATCCTTAACCCTGCAAATGGTGCACCGGTTGCCGTTCCTTCACAGGATATGGTTCTTGGTCTGTACTACATGACCAAAGGAAAGAAAACAACAGATGATGAAAAAGTAAAAGGTGAAGGCCTTACTTTCTATTCTCCTGAAGAAGCTATTATCGCTTACAACGAAAAACGTGTTGACCTGCATGCATGGGTGAAAGTACGTTTGGCTGTTAAAGAAAATGGTGTTACTGCAAATAAACTTGTTGAAACTACTGTTGGTCGTATCTTGTTCAATCAGGTTGTTCCTAAAGAAGTTGGTTTCATCAATGAACTTCTGACAAAGAAATCATTGCGTGATATCATCGGGAATATCGTTAAGGAAACTGGTATGGCTAAAACAGCCAAATTCCTTGATGAAATCAAAACTCTTGGTTACATGAGCGCATTCCGCGGAGGTTTATCTTTTAATCTTGGTGACGTAATTGTTCCTGAGGATAAAGGAAAAATGATCGCTGATGCAAATGTGCAGGTTGATGAAGTAATCGGAAACTATAACATGGGTTTCATTACCAACAACGAGCGTTACAATCAGATCATCGATATCTGGACACACACTAACTCACGTATCACTGCGAAAGTATTGAATACACTGACAAATGACCGTCAGGGATTCAACCCGGTATACATGATGCTTGATTCAGGTGCACGTGGATCCAAAGAGCAGATCCGTCAGCTTGGCGGTATGCGTGGATTGATGGCGAAACCGCAAAAAGGTGCAGGTGGAGGAGAGATCATCGAGAATCCGATCCTTTCTAACTTTAAAGAAGGTTTATCGATCCTTGAGTATTTCATTTCTACCCACGGTGCCCGTAAAGGTCTTGCCGATACAGCCTTGAAAACAGCCGATGCAGGTTACTTAACCCGTAGGTTGGTTGACGTTGCCCAGGATGTGATCATCACTGTTGAAGATTGTGGAACATTGCGCGGTCTGATCGCAACTCCATTGAAGAAAAATGATGAGGTTGTTGAATCACTTTACGACAGGATCCTTGGAAGAACAACTGTACACAATGTGTATCAGCCGTTAACCGGAGATCTTATTGTTGAAGCTGGTGAAGAAGTAACTGAAGATTATGCAAAAATAATCGCAGAATCTCCTATCGAAGCAGTTGAGATCCGTTCAGTATTGACATGCGAAAGCAAAAACGGTGTGTGTGGTAAATGCTACGGACGTAACCTTGCAACTGGCCGAATGGTTCAGAGAGGTGAAGCTGTAGGTGTTATCGCTGCACAGTCAATCGGTGAGCCGGGAACTCAGTTAACATTACGTACATTCCACGTTGGAGGAACTGCATCTAATACTGCAGCATCTTCTAAGCTGGAAGCAAAATATGATGGTATCATCGAAATTGACGAATTGAAAACCGTTAAACGTAAAAATCCTGATGGACAAACCGTTGACGTTGTAATCGGTCGTTCTGCTGAGATGCGTATCATTGATGCAAACACAAGAATTGTTTTGACTACCGGAAACATTCCTTATGGTTCCCAGGTTTATATCAAGCATCTTTCAAAAGTTAAGAAAGGCGATCTGATCTGTGATTGGGATCCGTATAACGCAGTTATTGTTTCTGAATTCGCAGGTAAGATCGAATTTGATAACATCGAAGAAGGTATCACTTTCCGCGAAGAGTCAGATGAGCAAACAGGCTTTAAAGAAAAAGTAATTGTTGAAAGCCGCGATAAGAGCAAGAATCCTTCGATCAAGATCGTTGTAAACAAAGAAACTCTTCGTACCTACAACATTCCGGTTGGAGCTCACGTAATTGTGAATGACAATGCGAAAATTGAGGCAGGACAGATCCTTGTTAAGATCCCTCGCTCTTCCGGTAAAACGGGAGATATCACGGGAGGTTTACCACGTGTTACTGAGCTTTTCGAAGCACGTAATCCAAGTAATCCTGCTGTAGTATCTGAAATCGATGGTATCGTTTCATTTGGTAAGATCAAACGTGGTAACCGTGAGGTTCATGTTGAATCAAGAACAGGTGAAAAGAAAACATATCTTGTTCAGTTATCTAAACACATCCTTGTTCAGGAAAATGATTTCATCAAAGCCGGTGAGCCATTGTCAGACGGTGCTATCACGCCAAGTGATATCCTTGCTATCAAAGGGCCAACAGCTGTACAGGAATACTTAGTGAACGAGGTTCAGGAGGTATATCGTTTACAGGGTGTGAAGATCAATGACAAACACTTTGAAGTGATCGTTCGCCAGATGATGCGTAAAGTAGACATCAGCGAAGCGGGAGATACAATTTTCTTAGAGAAACAATTGGTGAACAAAGCCGAGTTTATGTTAGAGAATGATAATCTGTATGCTAAAGTTGTAATACTTGAAGCAGGTGATTCTACTCTTTACAAAACAGGACAGATCATCAGCTCACGTAAACTAAGAGATGAGAATTCTTCTTTGAAACGCAGAGATATGAAGTTGATCGAAGCGCGTGAAGCAATTCCTGCAACATCTTCACAGGTGTTACAAGGTATCACACGTGCATCGTTACAAACGAATAGCTTCATGAG
>JALYRR010000058.1 GCA_030855265.1 Bacteroidota bacterium
TGCTTGCACCGCTCACGGTAGATGAATCTGTGAAGATAGTTCCATCGCTGAGGCAGATCCCGTTTGCATTAAAATCGGCGAGAGGCTTATCGAAAATATCAAGCATTTGAGTTAATGTATCCACACAACCATTGTTGGATGTTACAACAAGTGTTACGCTGTAAGGACCGTTCCCGGGGAAAGCATGTGATGGGCTCTGCACGGTAGAGTTCGGACTTCCGTCACCAAAATTCCAGTTCCATCCTACAACAGTTCCTACCGAAGTGGAAGCATCTGTAAAAGGCACAACAATTTGCGGACAAGCGTTTACACTGCTGAAAGCTGCCGTTGGCGATGGGATGATAGTGATGTCGAGTGTATCATAAGTAGTTCTGCACCCGCCATTGTTGGTAGAAGCAAAGATCAGAGTCACACTTCCCGCTGCATCATCGGCAGGACTTGGATTGTAAACACCTGTTAAACTGGTATCACTCGGTGCAAAAGTTCCTGATCCGGATGTGGTCCAGATTCCGCTGCTGGTTGTAACGTTTACACCGATCAGGATCGGATTGCTTGCGCAGGCCGAATCATTGCTGGTGATGGTGGCTGTTGGCGTTGCTGTAAAAGTGATGAGTGTTGAATCCCGCGCCGCAATACAATTTCCATTGCCGGTAGTTGTGGTATATACGATCACAGTTCCGGCAGCTGTATCAGCGGTGCTCGGGAAATAATTGGTGCACAATGAACCCGGGCTCAGGAATGTTCCTGAACCTGTTGTTTGCCAGTTAACACCTGTAGCCACTGAAACGGTAGCGCAAACAGGAACATACGCGGTATCCTTGCAGACATAAATATCCGCACCTGCATTTGAACCAGGCCCAGCATAAAAATTGATGATCACCTGATCGGAATCGGCCGGACATAATCCATTGGAAGTCGAGATGAGTGTGAGTGTATCAGCTCCTAATGCGATGGCTGTTGAATCAGGTGTGTAGGTTGCATTTAAAGTGGATGTGGTTGGATTGAAAGTTCCGTTTCCATTCCAGAATCCTCCACCTGCATTTAATATAGTTCCGCCTAAAGTGATGGATGGATTGTTTGTACAGCTTGTAGTATCATTACCGGCATTGGCGATCGGGAATCCCTGGATGCTCACAGGATAATTGATCGTGTCTTTACATCCTGCAGCCGACGTGGTGATCAGCACAACATTAAATGTTCCGCCGGCAGTATATATATGTGCGGGGTCCTGGGTGGTTGATGTGTTTCCATCACCGAAATTCCAGTCCCAGTTTGTGATGGTGCTGCTCGGATCTACGGATGAAGTATCATTGAAGTTCACCGCTGTTCCTTCACATGCAGGAGCATCGTGCGCATAGCCGGCATTCAGATAGGAAATGTTTACCGCCTGTATTGACGTATCAGCACATGGTGTTCCTTTATTGATGATCAGGGTTGCAGTATAGCTTCCTAAAGTCGGATACGTATAGGTTGGGCTTCCGAAATTGGATGTATCTGCAAGAGTTGAAAGGTCACCAAAATCCCAGAAGTAAGAATTCGCTGCAGGAGAAGTTGTGTTTAAAAACTGGATTGTTGTTCCATTACATGCACCGCTGGATGTGAAATTCGCAACAGCTACAGGAGGACAGCTTACGACATTGAACTGAAAATCGCGGAGGATCTCACCGATAAGAACTCCGTTTCTCCATTCCTGAACACGAACTCCTGCAACATACTGGCCTAAGTTAGGAGGAACACCGTTGATGATCCCTGTCGGACTGATAGAAAGAGATCCCGGTGATGAAGCATCAAGCGGATTGTAAGGTCCATACGTACTTGACCAGGTAACAGGAGCTGTTGTAAAAACTCCTCCCGGATAAGTGATCGCATTGTCATCGTAAGGTGTGTACATGGAATAAACCAATGAATCACCATCAGAATCAGTTGCTCCATGATCAACGTTCATGTTGTTTCCCTGGCAGACAAATGTCGGAGGAGGATTTACCCATTTCGGACTGCTGTTGGAAATTACAACACCGTTATCAGGAATGTGTGCATACCATGTTTCTCCGGCTGAAAGGGGAGCGACAATATTTAAGAGAGTAGAGTTACGGCAGCAGTACTGATAATATAAATGGTAACCGCCCGGGCTCGGTGGAAGTCCGCTCACAATTGTAGTATAAATAGCTTCTTCAAGGCATATGCCCGGATTTACTGCACAAGTATCGATATTAGGCGGAACAAGCGCTGCTCCTGGAAATGGGATTACTACATTTGAATAAGCCGTTCCGCTGTTCAAACGGATCTGAATATTTACAGATCCCGGAAAAGCTGCACTGCCGGGTTTACAATCTCTGTACAACTTAAGTGTAATACGATAAGTAGATCCGCCCAATTGCTCATAGGTTAATGAACCTCCGACAATATGTGTAGCCGATGATGCAAATGGAAGGAAGAAGAGAAAGATGATTAGGAGTAAAAATTTGTTCTTCATTCAGATCATGTTTTTCTGTAAGTAATCAATTGTAAATGTAATAAAATTTTTATTCTGACAAATTTTTAGCGGGCAAAAACGCAGGTCTATGACAAAAAAAGCTTAGTTTTGAATGAACTATTTATTTAAATATGAAAAAATCACTCCTCCTTTCTTTCATTTTAATCCTGACCTTTTTTACGGGAATTTCTCAGGTCAATGTACAATGGCAGGTACGGTATTCCAGTACGGGTGCGAACGTTGACAGAGCCCAGGATATGGTGATGGACGCAGCCGGGAATGTTTATGTGACCGGGATCGCAAGAGGCGCCAGCGGTAATTTTGATTATGTTACTATAAAGTATAACTCAGCCGGAGTCCAGCAATGGCTTTCTGAATACAACGGTCCGGGAAACAGCCTGGATGAGGCACATGCTGTTACCATTGATACCAGCGGGAATGTATATGTTACTGGCTGGAGCTACGGCGGAGCAGGAACCGGCTACGATTATGCAACAATTAAGTACAATTCAGCAGGAGCTCAGCAATGGGCATCGCGTTATAATAATACCACTAACGGAACCGATGAAGCATTTGATATCGGTGTTGATTTTTCAGGAAATGTTTATGTAACCGGTACCAGCGACGGCTCAGGTGTAAACAGTGCCGCAGCAACTGTAAAATACAATTCATCAGGAACACAAACAGCCCTGATCCGCTTTGAAGGCGCAGGGAATCAACTGGATGCCGGTTATTCCATTTATGTGGATCCAACTACCGGAACTACCTATGTTGCCGGATATACATTTCAGAGCACAGCCAACGATTTTAATTTTCTTACTGTGAAGTACAACAGCTCTCTTGTTCAGCAATGGTCTGCGCAGTACAACGGTCCTTCTGCGAATTATGACGAAGCGAGATCCATCGCTGTAGATGCTGCAGGCAATGTTTATGTAACCGGGAACACACAGACAACTGTTCTTACCAATTTCAATTATGCGACTGTTAAATACGATGCTGCCGGAGTTCAACAATGGGCGCAAACCTATAACGGAACAGGCGATGATGCGGATCGCGCAAATGTAGTAAAGCTGGACGCTTCCGGAAATATATATGTAACGGGGAAAAGCGTTGGTGTTGGTTCAACCGGGGAAGATATTTATACTATCAAATACGATAACAGCGGAGCAACCTTATGGGCAAATCGCTATAACGGAACTTCCAATGGATATGACGAAGGAAAAGACCTGGAAGTAGATCTTTCGGGGAATGTGTATGTAGCCGGACTCAGCTTCGAAGCGGGTGCAAGTACGGATTACATTCTTATAAAATACGATGCTGCCGGGACCCAGCAATGGAAAACGCAGTACAATGGAACTGGAAATAATTCTGATCAGGCAGCCGGACTCGAGGTTGATAATGCTGGAAATATTTATGTGACAGGTTACAGCAAAGGCGCCGGAACGGTAGAAGATTACGAAACAATTAAATATTGTCAGCTTCAATCCAACGCCGGAATTGATACTACAATTTGCAACGGAGCTTCTGTTACACTGAATGCATCAGCCGCTGGCGGTGTGAGTTATTCCTGGATGCCTGTAACCGGACTCAGTAACCCTTCTATTGCCAACCCTGTTGCTACACCAACAACCACAACCGACTATATCGTGGCGATTACAAATGCAACGGGTTGTGTGGATCTTGATACTGTTACGGTAACGGTTATTCCTTTGCCTTCACCTGCAATCACGCCGAGCGGCCCGACTTCTTTTTGCTCAGGTGGTTCAGTTACATTAATGTCGGCTCCTGCCTCTACTTATCAATGGAGCACCGGTGTGAATGATACACTTTCTTCAATTACTGTTTCAATCAGCGGAACATATTCCGTGATCGTTTCAAATGGTTTCGGATGTTCAAGCTCAACTTCTCAAACTGTAACTGTATTTGCTCTCCCTACAATCAATGCAGGGATGGATGACAGTACCTGCTTAAGTACAAATGTGAATTTAATGGCAACCGGCGGTGTTTCGTATGTATGGCACCCTGGAACAACAGTGAGTGATTCAACTATCGCCAACCCTGTTGCAGGTCCGGTTAATACAACAACGTATTGGGTGGTCGGAACAGCTTCCGGTGGATGCTCCAACACAGATTCTGTTACCATCACTGTTTTAGGAAATCCCGGATTACCTACCATCTCTAAAGTGGAAGATACTTTAACCTGCAGTCCAACTTATTTTGCTTATCAATGGTATATGAACGGCTCGCCGATCAGTGGTGCCATTTCACAAACGTATGTTGTTACAGGGAATGGAACTTATTATGTAGAGGTGTTCAACAACCTTGGTTGTAGCAGCGTTTCTACAGTGATTACGGTGAATGATGTAAGTGTGAATGAGCTTGTTCAGGCTACATTACTGAATGTGTTTCCAAATCCCACAGCAAGCGATGTGATGATTGAACTTGTCCTTGCAACAGCAAGCGATGTAACGATCACTGTAAATAATATTGCAGGTCAATTGATCTCGAGATCAGAATTGAAATCACAGAATGGGGTTGTAACAAGAAAGATCGACCTGAAAGAAAATCCGAATGGAATTTATTATCTGCAGATAATAACAGGAAATGAAGTGATTAACAGGAAGATAATTAAAAATTAAAAAAAGGTTTGAAAGTTCAAAGTTAGAAAGTTCAAAGTGGGGATCCTGCTTTGAACTTTTTTTGTTGGTTTTAGAGAAGACTATTTATTGAGTTTGTTGCTCAATTGAGCTATGATTTTAAGTAGCTGTCTTATTTCCTTTTGTAATTCAACAATAGTTTGATTTAGTTTGACTTCACTCTTTTTTAATAACTCCGAATTGATAGATTTGTGAGTCAGATCCTGAGCCTCTCTTGGCAAATTAGCAACTTCTTTTATATTACTTAGAAAGGATAAAAGATTGAAATCTAGTACTTTGCTTGCTTTGATTATTTGTTGAAGGTTCCAGTTGTCTTTTTGAAGAAGTGAATTAATGTTTTGTTTGCTATAATTCATTAAATCCGCAAATTCTTTTTTTGAAATCCTTTTTCGTTTCAGAATTCCTGATACTACTTCGCCAATGTGAGTTTGCATATTACAAAGTGGCGCAAAAAGGTTTTAATGTCAATACTAGATGGTACCATATATAGATACATTCGTATGATATTTTGGTACTATACAAAATATTTCTAAATTTGATTAAATAAATTTATTAATCACTAACAAACAAAATCTATGAAAAGGAAAACAACTAGTTTAATTTTCGCGCTAACCGCAATTGCTATTATTACAATAATCGCATGTAATAAAGATGAGCACTCCTCACCTGCAGGCGGGACGGATGAAACTCTAAATCAACCAACATTAAAGAGTTCTGATAAGAAATTTGAGTCATTTAGTGGGACATGTAACAATCCCACGGGCATAGAAATGAAAGTAAAAGTTAAAAGTGATATTACTGAAATTACAACAGAATCCAGCAATGCTAATTCCATAGATGCATTTAAGCTATTTGTAGCAGCAAATGTTCTAGTAGAATTAAACGGTCGAATCTCAATTCCAAGAGATGGGAAAAATTATTGGTTTGTGCCATTTAATGGGGATGCTCCAACATTGATTGCAGGTGGGAGTACAGTGTCTGTGGATTGTAAGTGTTCAGGAGGAACATGTACTTTATCTGGGTCTGCAACCGCAGGAGGGGGGTCTACCTTTTCTTGTGTCGCTGGGACTTGCACCTCATGCTGCGAGATGGTTATAACAGAAACCAGTGGAGGTGCCTTAATCTCAGTTGGTTCGGGAGTTATCGTAGAAGCCGAAGCAATCGAAATCAATGGAAACGTGTCTAGAAATTACAAATTTGATTCGTATACCGGAGTTTGCGCTAACCCAGGGAAGGTGGAAATGAATATTCACACAAAAGCGAATGAAATAATCGTTAAAAGAGAAGCTATTCCCAATGGAGATGCAAATGCCTTTAAATTTATTTCAATTGGAGTGCAGACAAGTCAAAATCAACAAGTGTTAGTTCCGAATGATGGCAAAAAATATTGGATAATTCCTTTTGATGAAAAAATTCAGCCATTTATAGTAAATGGGGGCTCATCAATTGAAATGAATTGTGGGTGTACTGGAACAGGAAATTGCAGAGGCAAAACCACTATTTCAAACGGAACTTCAACTAGCACTTGTGAGAATGATGGCTGTAATGCTTGCTGCGTATTGACATTCACGGTAGGTGGGTCAAAAATTGTTACAGGGGGTGGAGTTCTTGTGAACGGGCCAGTTCTAAAATTAAACGGCGTAACATATCAATAAATGGATTTAAGTATAACTCCGGAATTATCCGGAGTTATACTATATTTACTCATGAGACAATTGCTGATTTTATATATACTTTTAACTGTATTCTTTCTGAACGGACATGGATGTAATTATTTCGTTGCTGACAGTCCCCCTTCACCATGTTTCATACTTGAAAAAGCCTCTAAAGTTTTAGGTGAAATGAAAGCCTCTCAAGAGTTAACCTTTATTTTAAAACGAAAAAATATTTTTAAGAGCGACACAACACGCTTAGAAGGCAAGATTTTTTTGGAAATGAACAATGATAAGACACGATTCAACAATTTTTTTCTGCAAATTTTTAATAATAAGAATTTCTTGAAAGTCGATACTCTTATTTATGAACTAAATGAGCAAAATAAGACTTATAGCAAACTTGATCGTGTATCCGATGTTGCTAATATTAATTGTTTTAATAATGTAATTAATTTTTCGGGATTAAATGAATACTGCAAAGACAGTATGGCTAAAATTAATCTAAGTCAAATAGTTAATGTGGGTATAAATAAATATTATAATATAGAGATTGTAAATGAAAGTAAAAAAGAAATTCAGTCTAAAATCAATATTCTAATCAATACCGATAGTTATTTAATTTACTCAGTATCATATGTGTTTGGTTTTATGAATGACACTCAATTTGAAGAGGTTGTTTTTGTGAATCAAAATCTGAACACCGGCAGCGATAAATTAGAATCTAAAAGGAAAAGAATTGAATCGGAATATAACTTAGTAATGCCGGTTATTAATTCAATTCAGGAAAAGCGACTAGATTCATTATCTTATGCCCCTGCGTTTATTTTAAAAAGTAGCGTAGATAGTGTGTTTAATTTAAAGGAAATAAATAATCAAAATGTTATCATAATCGATTTTGGATATATCAGTTGTTATCCATGTTTAAAAGCAGGCCCTGTTTTGACTGATTTGCATCACCGTTATTCAATGAAAGGAGTGTTTGTAATAAGTATAAACCCCTATGACACTAAAGATAAAATTAATTTACATATACAGAAATACAATATCCCGTTCCCAGTATTATTATCAGATAAAAACTTGGCCTCGCAGTACAGAGTTAACTCATATCCAACGATATTCATTTTAAATTCTGAAAAACAAATTTTGAAGGTAATAGAAGGGTTTAGTGATAATTTGAAACAAGAAATCACTAAGCTAATTGAGGAAGAGATAAGCAAATGAGACATTGAATTTTTCAAAAATTCTTAAACTGATCGCTTGATCAAGATTGCGTACTCTTTAAATTTGCTTCTTTTTGTCTTTTTACTTTTAGCTTATTTTATTACCGAAGAGAATTTTTTAGAAGAATGGAGAATACAGGCCGCTCCTACAGAGCTAGTTTGTGTTTGTATCCAATTGTCTATATATAGTTTGCTCCTCCGGAGCATATATGCCACGGTCTAATTGTCAACTCTTTTAATTCTTTTAGTTTTAGTTTTCTTCCTTTTAACTTTTTCATTTACACGCAGAGGTTTATGAGAAAAAAAGGAGAACCGCAGAGGTGAACAGGACGCTCCTACGGAGCTTAATATGTTTTGTTGGCGGTTATTATAGGCAGTATGCTCCTCCGGAGCATTGATAGTCCACGGGCGAAGCCCTCGCAATGACGGTTCTTTTGAAAACCCTTTTTGACTTTTAACTTTGTCTATCTGCCGCAGAGAAATTTGAGCTGAAAGGAGAATCGCAAACCCTTTTTAATTGCCTACTCTTTTAATTCTTTCAATTCTTTTAATTTGCTTCCTTTTGACTTTTAACTTTTCCCTTTTAACTTAACTACCTTACATCGCCTCCGAAACAACTTCCGTTACTTCAGGAACCATCCGCTTTAGCAACCCTTCAATTCCCGCTTTTAATGTGATGGTAGATGACGGACATCCGCTGCATGAACCACGAAGCTGAACAGTTACAACTCCTTCTTTAAAACTTTTGAAAGTGATGCTTCCGCCGTCGCCTTCAACAGCCGGACGAATATATTGCTCAAGGATCTCAACGATCTTTACTTCTAATTCCGTGGCTGGAGCAGTGTGTTCCGTGAACACTTCTTTTGTTGTCTGGAAACTATTGTCCACAGCAACTTCTGCTTTCGGAAGTTCTGTTACGATCGGATTTCCTTCCGTGATATAATTGCGGATGTAATCACGAAGCTTCAGTGTAATATCTTCCCATTGCACATTGTCGGTTTTGGTAACGGTGATAAAATTCGCAGCCATAAAAACGGCTTTTACAAAGGGGAATTCAAATAGCTTCGCAGCAATAGGTGCTCCCTTGGTTTCCGCTTTTGAGAGATATTGTGCCGTAGCGCCTTCTGTAAGCAAAAGCTGGTTTGCCACAAACTTCATCGAAGAAGGATTTGGGGTGCTTTCCGCATAGATTATGATCGGTCGTTTAACGAGTGTGTCCATTTTTAGTACTTTTACTTAATAATTACAAAGGTACGAAATCCCTGTCAATTAAGGATGATACACTATCTAACAACGAATGAAGCGAAAAGTTGATTTTCTTATCATCGGTTCCGGTATTGCCGGACTTAGCTATGCGCTGAAAGTAGCAGCTCATGGAAAAGTATGCATTGTTACCAAAGCCAATAAAGACGAAAGCAATACCAAATATGCACAGGGTGGAATTGCCGCAGTGATGTACAGTCCGGACAGTTATGAAAAACACATCTCCGACACACTCATCGCCGGCGACGGAATCTGCAATGAAGAAGTGGTTCGCATGGTTATCACTGAATCAACAGAACGTGTGAATGAATTGATCAGCTGGGGTGCTCAGTTCGATAAGACAACTGCCGGAGAATATGATCTTGCCAAAGAAGGAGGACATTCCGAGCATCGCATCCTTCATCATAAAGACAATACTGGGTTTGAAATTGAACGGGCATTGATCGCCGCAGTCAATGCACATTCCAATATCGAAATATTTGATCATCATTTCGCTATCGATATTTTAACCCAGCATCATTTGGGCATTGAAGTGAACAGCCGCACTCCCGACATTGAATGTTATGGTGCGTATGTGAAAGACCTTAAGAGTGATCAGATCGAAACCATTCTTGCTAAAACAATTTTAATGGCAACCGGTGGAGCGGGCCATGTTTACAGCACCACCACCAATCCCACTATCGCAACCGGCGATGGCGTGGCAATGGTCTATCGTGCAAAAGGTAAGGTGGAAGGAATGGAATTTTATCAGTTTCATCCTACCTCCCTTTATAATCCGGGAGAAAGTCCTTCCTATTTGATTTCAGAAGCAGTGCGTGGATTCGGAGCGGTTTTAAAAACTATCGACAATAAAGAATTCATGCATAAATACGATGTGCGTAAATCACTTGCGCCGCGTGATATTGTTGCACGTGCCATCGACAATGAAATGAAAACCCGCGGTGATGATTTTGTTTACCTGGATTGTTCTCATCTCGACAAAGAAGAACTGATCAAACATTTTCCGAATATTTATACAAAGTGTCTCAGCCTTGGAATCGACATTACCAAAGACCTCATTCCTGTTGTTCCTGCTGCGCATTACATGTGCGGAGGAATTGCTGTGGACATGAAAGGAAGGAGCAGCATTAAAAATCTTTACGCAATCGGAGAGTGTTCCAGCACGGGATTGCATGGCGCCAACCGGCTTGCTTCAAATTCCCTGCTTGAAGCAATTGTGTATGCCCATCATGCTGCCATCGCAGGAATTGAAAATATAAATGTCGCTTCGTTTTGTGAAACCATTCCGGACTGGAATGCAGAGGGAACACAGCATCCGGAAGAAATGGTTTTGCTGATCCAGAGTTTGAGGGAAGTGCAGGCCATCATGACAAACTATGTCGGGATTGTAAGATCAGATCTTCGTTTGCAACGAGCCTTCGACCGCTTGGAGATTTTGTACAAAGAGAATGAAGCCCTGTATTTAAAAACCACCATTTCTCCTCAGCTATGTGAATTGCGAAACATTATCAATGTCGCCTACATCATTATTAAGCATGCACGACAGAGAAAGGAAAGTGTAGGATTGCATTATACAGTGAACTATCTGAAGTAGATTAATTCTCTTTCTCGAACAAAAATTCTCCACCACCTTGTTTCAAAACAAAGGAGTTTATTTTTCCATCTGTTTCTATTTTGAATGAAAGCACAGCACCCACTTTTTCGTAGCTGAATGTCGTTTCATTTTGGGCATCCAGTAAGAACGAGGGTTGGTTGGTTGCTTGTGCGCTAAGACTTCCGTTTTCTTTCTTCAATGTGATTTTGATGGGGATTTGTTTGGAAGCATAAACTCCTTCATAAGCAATTAGTTTTTCTTCCGGTAGCTTTATGGAAGTAAAAGTGGGGATGGAATACGGTTGATTAAAAACAATGCTCAGCACACCGATCAGGATATCATTCATGTTGTAATTAAGTCCGTTTGATGTGATTGCGATCGAGAGACTATCCTCCGGAAAGTAGGCGAGTGAAGACACAAAACCATCAATCCCTCCGTCATGTCCGTATGCAGATCTTTTCCCAAACGGAAATTGAAAAATTCCTTTTCCGAAATTATCACGGAGTGTTTTCATTTCATCGAGTGATTCCTTTTTCAGCAACTTATAGCTGAACAAGGCTTCAATGAAGGTGCTGAGATCGTTCGGTGTAGAAACAATTGCTCCTGCTCCGTGCGGGATGCTCATGTCGGTTTCTTTTTCGGCGACCCATTTATTATCGGTAAAAGCATACGATAGCATTTCATTGTTTTTTGTGTCGATCCTGCTTCCATAAAATGTATCCTTTAACCCGATTTTATCTACGATCCGTTTTTTCAATGATTCGGCGTATGAACGTTTGTCGAGTTTTTCAATAATGAATCCAAGGACCACAAAATTAGTGTTGCTGTATTCTGCTTTTGCTCCGGGTGCGAAATCCGGTTTCATCTGTTTGAACATGCTGAGAAGTTCTGCCTGACTTTTTGCCTTGGTATAATAGCTGAGATAGGATTCATCATTGGTGAAATTATGAAGTCCGCTGTGGTGGGTGAGTAGGTCGGTGATGGTGATTTTGTCTGCATTCGGCAACTCCGGGTAGAATTCCGAAAGTCTAGAGTCCGCTTTTAGTTTCTTTTCTTCAACAAGTTGAAAGATCATTACTGAAGTGAACATTTTTGTGATGGAGCCGATCCGGAATTTAGACTGATGATTGATTGGCGGAAGTTTTTCTGAAGGATTGATTGTATTGATCGCCGCTGAATAGATTTGTTTGCCGTTTTTTGAAATGGCAAGGGAACCCATGAGTTTATTGTTTTCCGATAATTTCCAGATCAGGCTGTCCATTTTCGCGGAATTGATTGTTTGGGCAAAAGAGGAAAGGGAACTGTTGCAGATCAGGACAATTGCAAATTTCAGAAAGATGTTTTTCATTTTAATAAGATTTTGGCAAAGATAGGAATCAGGGAAGCAATAACCTGTAGAAGTGGAGATGTTATCTTCCCCTGGAGAATTCCATTCCGTTGCCTAATGCGTAAGCAGTAACTTCACCTTCCGTATTGTATTGAGGCTTTACTTCAAGGTCGCGGCCGGTAAGCTTGCTCACTCCTTTGGAAACGATCTGTGCGAGATCCCAACCGCTGAAACGTTTCACTTTGCCGCTTTTTTTCTGTGCAGCAAGTGTTTGCTCATCCAGTGTTTTTTCTTTGATCTTTGCTGCAGCCATTTCTCTCAGTGAAAGAAATTCGCTTTGATCCGTTCCTTTTTTGTTCTGCAAAGCAACAGCGGAATCATCTTCCTTCTTATTTTCTTTTTTCTCTGCAATGATCGTTTTGTTTTCATTACTATCAATTGCAGGTGATTCAATCAAATTGTTCGCAAGATTTTTCGGCTCTTCGATGATTTTATTCTCAGGCTGAATTGTAGTATTGTTCCCGCGGTTGATCTTTTTCCGTTTGTCGATCACAGTATTGTTCGGAGCAGTAACATTCGAAGCGAAATCACTTTCAGCTACTTTTTCCGGGGATGTTATTTTTATGCTTTCGCGTATATCTACAGTAGTGTTTCTTGGTTGGGTGCTGTCGGCAAATTTGATTTCATTTGAGTCATTGCTGAAAATAAAAAACAAACCAAAGATAAAAAGTACAGCTGCCGCTACCGCTGAATAATAATAGAATGGAAGGATCTTCTTAGTGGATCTTTTCAGGTTTTCTTTGTCGGGATAAACGAGAGACAGATCAGCTTCTAAGCGCGTTTTTTCATAAAGTGAATACGTGTAATTCAGCGCTGCATCATATCTGATCTGATCTTTTAACAGCTCATTCTCCTTTGCCGACAATTGAGATTCTATCGAAGCGATCATCAGATCATGAATGGTGGAAGAGGTTTTCTTCAGGCTTTCCTTTGCTGCAAAAGCAAGCATTTCGGGCTGTAGGAATGTTTTTTTATAGAGATCAAGCTCCGGTAAAAAATGGGGATGTTGTTTAAGAAATGTATTCAGTAAATCCTGTTCAACAGAATTCAATGTTCCTTCCAAAGAACCAATAAAGTAGTATTCACGGTTTTCTTCTGTAATGCCTTTTTTAAGATCGTCCTTGTTTTCATAAACGGAGGATGAAAGATCATTCAGGGAAATAGTTTCAAAGCTTTCAAATTCAGTTTTCAGTTCAGGATGCTGCTCAACAAATAATAAAAGCTCAGCCACCTGTTCCGGCGACAAACTTTCCTCGTGATAATCGAGGAAAAAAGCTTCGTAATTATTTTTGTTGATATTCATTTTATTGTCTTGATACTTTTTACTTGCTACCTGATACTATATCTAAATCACGTTTTCCATCGCTCCGATGTAATTCTTAAGAAATCCCCTCGCTCTGAAAATGTAAACCTTTACCTGGCTTTCATTCAATCCGGTGATCTGACCAATCTCTGCATAATTATAACCTTCATAATCCCTGAGTAGGAGAACCGAGCGCTGAATTTCCGGGAGTTTTGCAAGACCTTCATTCAGGATCTCTTTTAAGTCGCTGTATTGCTTAGAATGTCCCAGCGCATACATATTGGCTTCCGACATTTCTCCCTGCTTTTTATCCCTCCTGATCCGGTCGATCATAGTCCTGTATGCTGTTGTGAACATATAGGACTTCGCATTGGTGCTGGCTACCTCTGAAACCTTCAGCCAGAGCTTTTCATAGGTATCCTGAACCACATCACGGGCCTTCTCTTCATCCTTAATATTCTTAAGGATAAAGCGGTAAAGATTATCGGCATATAAGTCAACACAATTGTTGAATTCTTCTGCGGTCATAGTAGCATTTTTTCTTCGATTCCGGGTATATGACGACTTAGTTGAGGTAAAGTTACAGCGTTTTGAAAGAAATGTTATAAATTAGTGTGATCAATCTATTCCGAATGAAGAAATTCCTACTCCTGTTCCTGTTCCTTGCTTCGTTTCCCGGACTTAGAGCACAGGCCTGGGTCTATCATCCTTTTCCTACCGATAGTGCAACCTGGAGCAATGATTTCGGAAATGTAGTTTTCCCAACAGGAATGCCGCCTTCTTATTACATTGAATGGCAGCCAAAAGTTCACTACTGCATGGGTGCTGCTGATACTGTTATCGGTGCGAATACATATTCGCAATTGTTTTTCTGTGATAGCATTTACAAAGGTGGAATCCGGGATGACAATGGAAAAATTTATTTTGTTGATGCCGGAACAGTCACAGAAATGCTCATCTATGATTATTCGAAAGGCTCCGGCGATACAGTTACTGTTTATTACCAGACTACACCGAATAGCGGTTCTTTTTCGCCAACTATTTATTCAATCGGAACTGTGGATTCTGTTCTGATCAATGGTTCTTTTAGAAGAAGAATGAGGGTTGAGGAGGGATACTGGATAGAAGGTGTGGGAGGTACGAACGGTTTGTTTGTTGAGTTATGGCCAAATGTTTCAAATTATACAGTGCGATTGATTTGCATGAGTCACAATGATTTTTTTCAGTATCCAACTGATGGTGTTGGTACATGTCCGATCACGAGCCAGGTAGGAATACAGGAAAAATCATCGATGGAAGAAATTGTTCTGTACCCAAATCCAACGAATGGAAAATTTATACTAAGCTGGAAAACTCCGGAAGTCATGATAATTGATTTGTATGATTTTAAAGGAATCCGGCTACAGTCTGTTAAGACAGGAATTTCAAAAGCTGAAGTTGATCTTACACTTTATCCGGAAGGATTATACCTGGTTAATATGTGGAATGAGCAGGGTGTACGAATGTCAAAAAGGGTTGTGAAGAAATAAAAGTATTTCCAGACATATTATAAAACGATTTGAACCAAAGTCCCAGAAGATGAATAAAAACTTACTCGCCTTTACTATCTGCCTGTTGATGCTCAGTAATTCTGCATAAAGCCAGGGTCCGCAAACCCAGTATTTTGATGGAGCCGACTCAACTTATAATACCTGGGGTCCCGGTTCTGTGTTTGTCTACACAGAGGCAACCCCAAATAATATCTGGCAGGTAGGCGGGCCAGACAAAGTGATTTTCGATAGCGCGGCGACTCTTCCAAATGCTATTGTAACCGATACGGTAAATAATTATCCGCTAGGCAATTCATCAAGTTTCTATTTTAATCATAAACTCTGGAGTACACATGGTATTCTTGCAGTTCAATGGAAGCAAAAACTTGACATGGATAAAAAACGTGATGGTGGTATCGTAGAGTTTTCTGTTGATTATGGAGCTACCTGGCAGAACGCATTTAATAACCCTTATGTCTATAATTATTTTGGCTTCGACCCTGCAAACAAGGATACTTTGCTCAGTGGTGAATATGCTCACAGTGGAACTGATTCTGCCTGGAAAGATGTCTGGTTTTGCCTTCAGACGACCTGGCTTGCATCATGTGACAGTCTGAAAATGCGTTACAGATTCGTGTTTGATTCCATTGAAACCAGCCAGGAAGGATGGATGATTGATAATCTGAATGTGCATTTTACCATGCTTCATCCTGTAAAGGAAATAGCAAGAGAAGATTATTTTCATGTGTATCCGAATCCTTCCGGAGATGTAATAAACATTGAATTACAGAACTTAAATGAGTATCATATCATAGAGCATCTCCAGCTTGTGAGTTCTTCCGGAACTGTGATGAAGGAATGGAAGAATGTTCCGACCCGATTCTGGATCGATGTCAGGAGCTATGCATCAGGAAATTATTTTCTGAAAATAAAGTCCAACCTGAAATCAAAAACAATCCCGGTTTCAATTCAACGATAGAAGATGAAGAGGAGCAAAGTTTTTTTTGCACTCATCATGATTGCATTCATTTTCTTTTGCGGGAAGGTCATATTTACACCTTATCCTTTTCCGGATATTTTCCTTTTTCCGAAAGTGCCGGAAGAGGTACGTAAATCCGTAACCATAGAAGGTGCTTCACTCGGCCGATTGCTTTTTTATGATCCTGTATTAAGCATGGATAGCACCGTTTCATGTTCCAGTTGCCACGATCCCCGTTTTGCTTTTAGTGATCCTCAAAAAACATTCAGTCTGGGCGTTGGAAACGGCAAAACAGCGCGGAATGCCCGACCCTTGTTTAACCTGGCCTGGCAACGATCTTTTTTTTATGATGGAAGAGCATCCAACCTCCCAGATCAGGTATCACACCCGATCACAGCCAGGAACGAAATGAATATGAACTGGCAGGAAATTACCAGGCGATTGAATTCAAACAAAGGATACAAACAGAAATTCGGTGAACTGTTTAAAGAGAAACGCATCGACAGCAATATGGTAAAAGATGTTGTGTCACAATTTCTGTTTACACTTATTTCTTCGGATTCTAAATTCGACAGGGTGATGGCGCAGAAAGATAAATTCAATGAGGAGGAATTTCGTGGTTTCGGTTTGATCAACAATCAGACGCGTGCCGATTGTCTGCATTGTCATCCTACCGATGGCAACGGACTAATGACCACATTTGCTTTTAGCAATAACGGACTTGATTCTGTTTTTAATCCGGAAAAATTTAAAGATAAAGGAAGAGGAGGCGTTACAGGAAAAAATACCGACAATGGAAAGTTCATGATTCCATCTTTGCGGAACATTGCGCTCACGGGCCCATACATGCATGATGGAAGATTCAAAACATTGGAAGAGGTGATGGAATTTTATAGCTCAGGAGTTCACCTCAGTGCGAATGTGGATTCAAAAATGGGTTTTGCGTATCAGAAAGGTGCGAAGCTAAGTGAAAGAGAAAAGAAAGATATCATTGCTTTTCTTCATACACTAACTGATTCTGTATTTATCAGTAATGCAGAATTCAGTAATCCGCATAAGTGAAATCTTTACCGCTATTATTACCACTAAGGGCACTAAGAAAAGGGATTGCCACGGGCGAAAAACCCTCGCAATGACGCTCCGGGAAAAAAAATTGGACTTTAATGAAATTTAATTAGAAATAATCTCTCTGCGTTCTTTGCGTCTCTGCGAGAAAAAAGAGATTGCCACGGTTGTGTTTAAAGAATTTTTTACCACTAAGTTACTAAAGCGCACTAAGAAAAGGGATTGCCACGGGCGTGCCTCCCTCGCAATGAGGTTCCGGGAAAAAAATTGGACTTTAATGAAATTTAATTAGAAATAATCTCTCTGCGTTCTTTGCGCCTCTGCGAGAAAAAAGAGATTGACACGGTTGAGTTTAAAGAATTTTTCACCACTAAGTTACTAAGTGCACTAAGAAAAGGAGATTGCCACGGGCGAAAAGTCCTCGCAATGACGCTCCGGGAAAAAAATTGGACTTTAATGAAATTTAATTAGAAATAATCTCTCTGCGTTCTTTGCGCCTCTGCGAGAAAAAAGAGATTGACACGGTTGTGTTTAAAGT
>JALYRR010000241.1 GCA_030855265.1 Bacteroidota bacterium
GTACCATGTAGCCGCTACTTATGATGGTGCTTTTCTGAAATATTATGTAAATGGATGTCTCACCGGACAAATGGCATGGACAGGTAATATGGTTCAATCGAATCTAATAACTGCTATCGGAAATCAGTCTTCTTGTCAGTGCGAACAATACACCGGATACATTGATGAAGTTAGAATCTGGAATGTTGCCCGGACCCAGACTGAGATCCAAACCAATATGAACAATTTACCAACACCTACCACCCAGCCAGGGTTACTTGGTTACTGGAAGTTTGATGGCAGCTATGTAAATCTGCAAGGCAATCCTGTTTTTGACGGAACACCAGTTGGCGCTCCTTTATTTCAGCAGGCTCCTTTGCCTTACCCGGTGACATTAAGTGAGAGCCTTACCAGCTCAAATCCAATATGCTCCGGAGAAGCCAATGGTTTGATCAATGTTTCCGCACTTGGTTTTTATACTCCGTATGAATATTCACTTGATGGAATCACATTTAATCCTTCTCCTGTGTTTTCAGGATTAACAGCAGGAACTTATACCGTTTTCACACGCCCTCAAAACAACAACAATTGTGTTGTCTCATCGAATATCGTCCTTACTGACCCTCCGGTTCTACTGCCCAATCTCACAACCAGCAATGCATTGTGTAACGGAGCCGCGAACGGAACCGCCAATGTTGCACCTTCGGGAGGTGACGGTCCACTTTACGAACAACTATGGCAGCCTTCCTTAAATACAAGCACCGGAATCACCGGACTTGCTGCAGGAAATTATTCGGTAGCTGTTTCTGATACCTGCAAAGCCTCTGGCGCTGAACTGGTAACCAACGGACATTTTGATGATGGTAATACAGGCTTTGGAAGCGGATACATTTGCTGCGGCGGCGGTCCGGGAAACTATACAGTGGATGTAGATCCCAATTATTACAACCCCGGACACTTCGGTTCCGGCTTTGGAGGCTCCGGAAATTACCTGATCCTGGATGGAAGCACTGTACCCGGAACAAATTTCTGGTGTCAGACCATTGCAGTTACTCCGAACACCAATTATTCATTTTCCACATTTGTTTCATCAACCTACAGCTCAGTCCTTGCTGTAATAGATTTTACAATCAATGGAGTTTCTGTGGGTTCTCTCAATGCGCCTGCAACTACTTTTACATGGGATCCTTTTCAGACAGTCTGGAATTCTGGTTCAAGCACTACGGCTACCATTTGTATGTCCGACCTGAATACCATTGCTGGTGGAAATGATTTCGGAGTTGATAATATTTCCTTTAAATCATGTGCAAGCTGTACCGTTAATACACCATTTACAATCACAGAACCTGCTGCGCTTACATTAACAACTACCCAAACAAATGTGAGCTGCAATGCAGGGACAAATGGAACCGCAACAGTAACAGCAAACGGAGGAACTGCCGGATACACTTATTCATGGAGTACCACGCCAGTGCAGACTGCCGCTACCGCAACCGGACTATCAGCTGGAACTTACACCGTTACAGTAACAGATTTGAATTTCTGTACTTCAACAACCACTGTTACTATTATTGAAGCAAGCGGACTTTCAGCATCCATCTCCGCACAAACAAATGTATTGTGTAACCTGGGTAATACAGGGTCTGCAACAGTTGCCGGAAGCGGCGGAACAGCTCCCTACACATTTTCATGGAATACAGTTCCTGTGCAGACTGCAGCAACAGCAACGAACCTGACGGCTGGAACTTATACAGCAACAATTACAGATTTGAACGGATGTACTGCAATTGCATCCGTTACTATTACAGAGCCACCTGCATTGACTGTTGGAATTACCTCACAAACAAATGTGAGTTGCAATGCAGGAACAAACGGAACGGCTACAGCTGCCGGAAACGGAGGTAATCCGGGATACTCCTACTCATGGAATTCAACACCTGTTCAAAATACAGCTATCGCTTCATCACTTTCAGCGGGAACTTATACCGTTACTGTTACTGATTTAAATTCATGTACCGCAACAAACACGGTGACGATCACAGAACCAACTCTTTTGAGTGTCAGCATTACTTCTCAGACGAATGTTTCCTGCAACGCAGGCACAAACGGAACTGCAACAGCTCTGGCCAATGGCGGCGCAGGAAGTTATTCCTACTCATGGAACACGACTCCTGTTCAGACAACTGCTACTGCGAATTCACTTTCTGCAGGAACATATACAGTAATTGTAACCGATCTAAATTCCTGCACAGCAAGTAACACAGTTACGATTACTGAACCAGCTGCCGTAAGTGTTAGTATAACAGCTCAAACAAATGTCAGCTGCGATGCCGGAACAAACGGGACCGCTACAGCATCAGGAAACGGTGGCACTCCAACCTATTCCTATTCCTGGAATACGACCCCGGTTCAAACTACTGCAACAGCGAATCTCCTTTCTGCCGGAACATACACCGTTACAGTGAGCGATCTTAATTTATGTACTTCCACCGCAACTGTTACAATTACAGAGCCTGCACCATTGATACTTTCACTGGATACCAAATCAGATCCATCCTGCAACGGTTTATCTGATGGATCAATTTTTACACTTGCTTCCGGCGGAACAGGTGCTTACTCGTACTCATGGGCACCCGCAGTTTCAACGCTTGCGAGTGCTGTTAATATTCCTTCCGGATCGTATGATATCACTTTAAGTGATGGAAATGGTTGTACTGATTTATTGAATGTCGTACTTACCGATCCTGCGGTATTAACCAATAATGCCTCGGCTTCATCAACTGCATTTTGTTTAGGCGGATCAACAACACTCAATTCAACAGTTGCCGGTGGAACAACTTCTTACACCTATTCATGGAGCAATGGTTCTGTGCTTGCAACTCAAACAGTGAGTCCATTACTTACAAACAATTACACTGTTACCGTAACGGATGCAAACAATTGTACTGCAATTGACAGCGTACTAATAACTGTTTTTCAACCTGCAGTAATTAACCTTGGAAACGATACGGCAATTTGTCAGGGTGATATGATCACCCTGAATGCAGGACCTGGATTTTCTTCTTATTTATGGCAAAACGGAACCAATCTACAAACGTTGAACGCCTCCACTGCAAACCTGTATCATGTTTCAGCTATTGACCCTAACGGATGTCTTGTAAAAGATTCTTTGATTCTTATCATTAATCCTTTGCCTGTGATCGGCCTTTCTGATACGGTTAGAATTTGTCCGGGTCTGTCAACCAATCTCAACGCGAATCCTGCTTATACATCTTACCTCTGGAATACGGGTGCTGTTACTTCTTCTATCCCTGTAACTGCTGCGGGAAATTATGTAGTGGTCGTTCAGGATGCGAATGGTTGCATAAACAGTGATTCTACTACTGTGAGAATTTATCCTGTTCCAACTCTTTTCTTTACCGTTTCACCAAGAACAGGATGTGATCCATTGCTCGTATCAACTACAAATTCATCTGTACTTAACGGTTCGAGTGCAACCTGGAACTGGCAGATCGGATCAACAAATGTGAATGAGTTTGCTCCTAATGCATTGCTCAGTTCACCCGGACTTTATAACGTATTCCTGCAGGCCACTACCAGCAATGGTTGTATAGTTGACACACTTATATCGAATTACGTGGAAGTGTATCCTGCACCAACTGCGATGATATTCCCAGAAGCGTATGAGTATGAATTGTACGACGACAATATCAACATCACCAACCTTACAACAGGAGCTACTACTTTTGACTGGACACTTTTCGGATTCCCTGTTTCAACTGCGTTTGACCTTGTATACCCAATTACTGATACAGGTAGTTATAATTTCCAGATGCTTGCCACCAATCAGTTCGGTTGCCAGGACTCTACTGATGTAACGATCTTTATCAAGCCGAGCTTCGCTATTTATTTCCCGAGTGCATTCAGTCCGAACGGAAGTGGTTTCAATGACTTCTACATGCCGAAAGGATATGGAATCCATGAATATGATCTCATGATCTTTGATCGTTGGGGTGAACTGGTGTTCCGTTCAAAGGATATCAATGTGGGTTGGGATGGTACTTACAAAGGCGGCGCTCCGTTCAAGGACGTGTATGTGTATAAATGTGCAATCAGGGATCCGAATGGTGATCCGCATTTTTATATCGGGCAGGTGACGTTGGTGGATTAAGTATTTTACCACTAATTTATTTTTTACCACTAAGGCACTGAGAACACTAAGTTTTTTTTACGCCGGCAATAGATTATTTTAAAAGGATACTTTATCAATATGAATAATAGGATTTCCTGCTTATTTCTGGCTATTACAGTGCTATTTGTTGTGGCTTGCAGGAAAGAATACAATTGCCAGTGCCAAGCAATCAATCCTTATTTTCCTTCCGGAAGTACTAGTGGTGGGTATTCCAATTTCATTGTGAAAGGAACTGAGAAAAAAGCAAAAAAAGAATGTGAAGAACATTCAACTGAGCCGGATCAATACGGTAATAAAACGGTGTGTCGAATAATAGATTAATAAAATTATGATCCTAGGGCTTTGTTCGCTACTCAGCGAAGACCTTCAAATTAATCCCTGGTGCCTTAGTGGTAACTTTTTTCGCTAAACATAAAACTATTTCAACGCATCATAAATAGTCTGATGCAAGACAGTCCTGATTCCCAGCTTTGCCAGCTTGTTTATCTCCGTATCAGGATACACTCTATTCGATAAGAAAATATAAACGATTCCAGTTTCAGGATCCGCCCAGGCGATAGTGCCTGTAAATCCCTGATGTCCGAAACTGCTTGGAGTTGCGCCGTTACAAACCGGACTGTCTTTCTTAGGATCTGTTTCCGGTTTATCGAAACCAATTCCTCTTCTGTTGGGATAAAACTGGCAGGTAGTAAATATTCCTACGGTAGCAGAATCAAGAAATTGTTTTCCACCATAATTTCCTTTCTGTAAAAGCATCTGCATGATCACTCCAAGATCATTGGCGTTGGAGAACAATCCTGCATGACCTCCCACTCCACCCATCATAGCTGCACCCTGATCATGAACATCACCATGCACAAGTTGCTTGCGAAATTTCGCGTCAAATTCGGTAGGTACAATCTCTTTTAATTCAAATCTCGACAAAGGCTTGTATCCGATTCTAGTTAATCCCAATGGCGCATAGAATGTATTGTAG
>JALYRR010000242.1 GCA_030855265.1 Bacteroidota bacterium
GGGTACGACATAGCGGTACAGGACAATAAATATTTCGTTTCCGGAATTTTCAGTGATTCTATTTCTTTATCAAATGATCAAACAGGATATGACCAATGCTTTCTTGGTTTGATACAATACGGTTCCTTAGGTCTGGAATTCCTATCCAAATCTAAAATTCTAAATCTTTTCCCAAACCCTTCCACTGGAACATTCAATCTTCAATTTGAAAAGTCCCGGTCTGGAACAATCTGTATTTACGATCTTCTTGGCAACTGCATTCTCACGCAGCAACTCTCAAATTCTTTAAATCAGCAAATCTCCATTTCAGAAAAAGCGAGAGGAATTTATTTTGTTGAAGTGCAGGCAGGAGAGAAGAGGTATAATCAGAAGATAATAGTCAACTAAATTATTCCAACATGAAAACTATCTTACTACACCTGTTTTTATTTATAACATTCATAGCACCGGCACAAACCTGGGACTGGGTAAAGCCCACCTATTCGCCAGACTCAATAGTTTCAAACACTACCCTCATAAAGAATTCAGCAGGCAACCTACTGTTGAGCATTGCTCATTCATATACATCTGATTCCAATCTTACAGAGCTAATATGCTTTGATCTTTCCGGCGATACGCTATGGAAGAAAAACTTTCCGGGCTTACTCATGACTGATATTATTACAGATTCATTCGATAACATTTACTTCTCTGGGAAATTTTCTAATTCACTCGTTTTGGATGGAACTCCTTCTTTTTCTACCGGAGGATCGGATGCAATTATTGGAAAGCTCGATAGTGATGGTGATTATATTATGCATACCTCCTTTGGAAGTGCGGGTAGTGAATCTGCAACCTCACTTGCAATGAGAAATGGCCGCTTTTACTTTACAGGATACGCAAAAGATCCTTTTGTTTTTAATGGAAATAATTTTGGAGGTCCAGCACCACGGAGCTGGGTTATTGAGACCGACAGCGATTTTAATGTTGTTAATTTTTTTCAAACCGATTCGAGCGGAACTTCTTACCCTTCGAAGATTGGGGTTGCTGAAGATGGAAACGTGTATCTGCTCGGCTCGGGAGATGGTTTTATTCGATTTGACACAACAAGCATCCAGATTTATGATGATGGCTATTATTTTACAAAATTAAATGAAAGCTTACAAACTCAATGGGCGATGGCTATCGTAGAACATTTTATGTATGGTTCATATTTACCAAGCATTCATTTTGATAATAATGGAAGGATTATTTTGATCCATAAAACCGGCGGAGGTGGAGGCGCTTTACATGAACTTGAAGTAATTAGATATAACGATTATGGAAATCAGATAATGGCCAAAAAAATTCCGATAATTTATTCAGGCGTTTCTGATATTGATACTTCCGGAAATGTGTGGGTCGCAGGGATAGATGCATGGTTTATAGGCCCGGTTTTTACATCGATAGTGAAAGTTACACCTTTAAATACGGTGGATACAATTATATATGATTCACTCATCACTCATAGAGTCAGCAACATACTTGTGAATTCGGAGGACGATTTTTTTATTACAGGCAACTGCATGAATGGAAGCTACCTTGGAAGCTATACTTGTTATGAGCAAGGCTTTCCTTTTCTTGCGCATTTTGGCAATAGTGTTCCAACTGCAATCCAAGAAAGAGCCAAGGGAGGCTTTCAACTCTTCCCAAATCCTTCCACCGGAGCTTTCAATCTTCAATTTGATAAGTCATTGACAGGGAAAGTTTGCGTGTATGATCTGCTCGGAAAGTGCATCCTGACAGAACAATTCTCTAATACATCAACTCAGCAATTCTCGATTTCAGAACAGGCGAAAGGAATTTATTTTGTTGAAGTGCAGGCAGGAGAGAAGTGGTATAATCAGAAGATAATTTTAAACTAAACAAAATGAAAAAAATCATATTCACTTCCTTGCTGCTGATAATTTTCAATACTCTCTTTGCACAGTGGCAACAGGGCGTCGGTACAGATGGCGGGGAAATGAGAGGGATTGTAGCCATCGGAAACCGGCTTGTAGCATCTGGTGTAGATGGTTGGGCCTATTATTCTGATGATGAAGGCCAGAGTTGGAAACAATCCGGCATTGCTGAACATGGCCTTGCTTACCTTGCAACCGCAGGAAAATATGTATATGGCAATCATCATTCAGGTTATCATTATATGTCAGCGGATACAGGCCGGACATGGAGTGATCTGCCGGGATTTCCAATGGCTAAAAAACCATTCTATCCGATTGGCGATAGCACTATTGCCTTGTTAGCGCCAACAGGTGCAATCTGCTTCAGTGACTCCGGTGCAACCTGGCATGCTACTGATATTGGTTTATCATACGTAGAATGTTTATTTGAAAGTGACTCCGGAATTTATGCCGGCTGTATCAATGGACTTTACGTGTCCTTTGATGGAATGCAAAACTGGAGTTTTGTGGATTCAAGTTTTATCGGATCCACGGTATGGTCAGTGGTTGCAGATGACTCGATTGTGATGGCTGCGACTACTCTTGGCTTAAGAATGTCTGCGGACTACGGTGAAACGTGGGCCATCGTTGACTCCGCATGGACGAACAGCGTTTTAAAATGGAATGAAAAATACCTTTATCATACCAGCAATAATAAGATCATGATCTCTGACGATGAAGGTCTCAGCTGGCAAACCTCTTATGGAGAAACTCCTGTTACAGCACGACCCATGATTGCTTTCCTTAGCAATGTCGCCTTTATTGGCACTAAAACAGGCATCCGGAGAAGTGACGATGAGGGAAACACCTGGACGAATGCAGACAGCCTCATGAACCGTTTGACTTTTGGAAGTGCTGTTCATTGCGGAAATTATTATTTTGCAACATCCCAATGGGGAGATGTGTTTCGTTCTGCCGATGATGGACAACATTGGAATAAGCTCTTAATCCCGACGCCAAACAATACAATTGGTTTTCTTCAGGCTGATGGGGACACGCTGTATGGTCATCGGGGAGATGGGGTTTTTATTAGTCGTGATTTTGGAAACACCTGGACATCTTTTCTTTTTCCCGGGGAATACTTCCGCAGCGTTGTTAAAAAAGGAGCAAAAATCTGTGCTGTGAGCAACCCTTTTAAAACATACACCTCGCTTGATAACGGAATAACCTGGACCACAGTGAGTGATCCCGGATTTGATGCTTTTTACACCATCATTGAAAAAGACGGATTTCTGTTTGCAGGACAGGGAGCTTATGACGGACAAGGTGTTTATCGTTCTTCCGATTTTGGAATTACATGGATTGAAATGGAGCCGACACTTGAAGTGATTCGACTAAAGGTAATTGAGGGGAAAATATTTGCTTGCGGATACAGTGGCCGATTAAGTGTTTCAGCTGATAATGGAATCACATGGAATGAACTTCATCCGTATGGCATTTACAACTGCACGGATGTATTTGCAGCGGGCAGTGAGATATGGTTGTGTAATTCTGAGGGACTTAATTACACCTCAGATTATGGAGTAAATTGGATCAATATTAGCCCTCCGGAATTCCAGATGGCCTATGCCATTGCATTTACGGACTCACTTATCATTGCAGCCACAAACAGGGGTATGTGGTCCCGTCCGAGAAACATTTTCCTTGGTCTCGGAGAACTGACCGAAAATTTCATTGAAGCCTTTCCAAATCCCTCCACCGGAATATTCAATCTGCAATTTGAAAAGCCCATGGAAGGAAAGTTATGTGTTTACGATGTTTTAGGCAATTGTATTTTAACTCAGCAATTCTCTAATTCATCAACTCTGCAATTCTCCATTGCAGAACAGGCGAGAGGCATTTATTTTATTGAAGTGCAGGCAGGAGAGAAGAAGTATAATCAGAAGATAATTTTAAACTAAATCCATGAAAAAGTTCATACTTGTTTCTGTGTTTTTTATTCTACTTAACTCCCTTTTCGCCCAGTGGGAGCAAGGAACAGGGATCTATGGTGGGAGAATAACAGGGTTGATCACTCTGGGCAACAAACTTATTACTTCTGCTCTTGATTCAGGAATCTATGTATCTGCTGATACGGGAAAAACATGGCTTCAAACCAATTCGGAGTTGAATAATATTATGGCTGCCGGCCGATACATTTATGGAAATGGGTATTGGTCTGCCGACAGCGGAATGACCTGGCAGCCTGGATCCTCTTTGGAGTCGCCGGGTGTTTTTCCCGTCGGGGACAGTTTGATCTTCCGGAATAGTTATGGAGATTCTTACTGTTCAACGGATTCAGGAACAACATGGCATCCCCGTGACATAAATCTGTTTTCATTCTGGTCTGTTCTGAAAAGCAACAACAATTCTGTTTATGCGAGTGGCTCATTCGGACTGTACAGAACCACAGACAATTATGCCAGCTGGACACAAATCGACAGCGGATTTTCAAGTTCTGATATCCGGGACTTTGTTGTGGAAGATTCTCTAATTCTTGCGCTGACAACATCAGGACTCTATAAATCAACGAATGACGGATTAAGTTGGACCACGATCTACACAGGCTCCGGGGCATTGAGATTAATCTCAAAAGTCGGAATCAATTATTTTCTCGCTACTTATAATAAAATTTTCAGATCCTCTGATGGTGGAATCAATTGGCTTGAGGTGATGAATAATTCAAACTTTTCAAATGTAAGACCTCTCGGAAATACATTGTTTGTTCATAACTGGATGGGGATATTCAAAAGCGAGAATGATGGCTTGAATTGGACTCCATCCGACAGCCTGATTAATAAAGCAGATGCATGGAGTACAAAACAATGTGGGCCATACATCTTTACCGCCACAGCAAAGGAGCAACTAATGAGAAGCGCGGACAAAGGACAGTCCTGGCAGAAATGTATTTTACCGGTCGGAGTTTCAGATGCAAAGATCAATGATATCTGTGTTGACGGCGATACACTTTGCCTCAGCATGCATGGAAAAGGCATTCTTATTTCGAAAGATTATGGTACGACCTGGACACAATTCCTATTATCTGAAGCGCTGCAAGATGGAATTAAAAAAGGAAAGAACTATTGTTTTGCGAGCCCCTACTCAATTTTCAGGTCGGTTGATAACGGTGCAACCTGGATAACAGTAACAGCAGGTATTCCTGCTTTCGGTCTGAAGAACCTGATTTTTAAAGACGATGTGATATATGC
>JALYRR010000243.1 GCA_030855265.1 Bacteroidota bacterium
ACCTAATCGGGACAACTGAGTATCTGTATAAGAAAATAGTCTTCCTTGTAACAATGGATCATTGGAAAAATCAATTCCGGGCACTAAATGTCCGGGATGAAATGCAACCTGTTCTGTTTCCGCAAAAAAGTTATCCGGATTTCTGTTTAAGGTTAATTTTCCGATAATCTGAACAGGAACTAATTCTTCGGGTATAAGTTTAGTTGGATCCAGCAGATCAAATCCGAATTTATGTTCATCCTTTTCGTCTACCAACTGAACTCCCAATTCCCATTGCGGAAAATTTCCAGTTTCAATTGCCTCCCAAAGATCCCTGCGATGAAAATCAGGATCCTTTCCGGAGATATTCTGAGCTTCGTCCCAGGCAACAGAATGGACGCCAAGCAATGGTTTCCAATGAAACTTTACAAAATGGGATTTCCCTTTTTCATTAATGAAACGAAATGAGTGAACACCAAAACCTTCCATCATACGGTAACTGCGAGGAATAGCCCGGTCACTCATCAGCCACATGATCATATGTGTAGATTCAGGCATGAGAGAAATGAAGTCCCAAAATGTATCGTGTGCAGAGGATGCCTGAGGCATTTCATGATCCTGTTCCGGTTTAACGGCATGTACAAGATCAGGAAATTTCATTGCATCCTGAATAAAGAACACCGGCATATTGTTGCCCACCAAATCATAGTTTCCTTCCTGTGTATAAAATTTTACAGAAAACCCGCGTACATCTCTTGCCAGATCGGTAGAACCTCTGGATCCTGCTACGGTAGAAAACCTTACAAAAACGGGTGTTTTGGACTTGGTATCCGTAAAAATTCCCGCCTTTGTATAGCTGGACATATTCTTCGATAGTTCAAAGAAACCATGAGCCGCAGAGCCCCGGGCATGAACAATTCGTTCAGGAATACGTTCATGGTCAAAATGAGTTATTTTTTCACGAAGAATAAAATCCTCGAGAAGCGAGGGGCCTCTTTCCCCGGCTTTCAGTGAGTTCTGGTTGTCGTTAATGTTAAGACCGTGATTGGTTGTGAGAAATTGTCCGTCACTGTTTTCAGCGAATGACTGAAGGTTTTTTGTTTTCTCATTTTCATTTGATGAACGGGTAGGTTTTTTAGCCATAAAAATTATTTTTGGTTAGAACAGATTCGAACATAAGTAGAGGGTCAAAATTAGAAAAGATAGACTTTTTTAAATAAATGTTTCGGTGAAAGGGGAAAAAGAATCGGTGGAACTCGATAGCTGAGTTTCATTTATACTGAAGGGTTTCCTTTCAAAGCACTTCCATAGACCGGTGCTCTTCTAAATAGTTTTCAAAAGCCGCTTGTTGTTTGGCTATTTCAAAACATTTTGGTACTTTTGGCTCCCGCTCAAAATGCCCGGGTGGCGGAATTGGTAGACGCGCTGGTCTCAAACACCTGTGGGAAACCGTACCGGTTCGACTCCGGTCCCGGGTACTTAACCGGAAAACCCCTGATAAAGTCTTATTTATCAGGGGTTTTTGGTTCGATAAAGTATCTCCAAAACACAAAACAGTTTATTTTCAGGGAGTTATGCGTTCGACTCCGAAGAGGTTTTAGAACTTGATTTGTATGTTTGTTTTAAATAGGATGTTTTAATTAAATAGTAAATTTGATACCCGATAAATCTTTACATCATTAAACAAAAAAAAGAAATGACACAAAATTTTGACAGAACAGATCCAAATGGCGCAGACGAATACTTTTTATTTTGCGTTCGTAGTGGCGATTTGAAAAATGCTATGACCTGCTTTGACTCTGAGGCAATATATATCGGCAAGGACGGGAACACAATTAGTGGATTTGCCAACATAGAAAAGGTAGTCGCTAATCTTTGCAATATGAGAGCAGACATTAAAGTTTATGAACATAAAAATTCGCCAGTCGGAAATCATATGATGTATTGGTTAGACAAATGGACTATGACAGCTACAGACCCACAAGGCAATCCTATTAACATGAAAGGTGCCTCTGCTAATATGATGCGTAAGAATGCTGATGGAATTTGGCTTTGGCTTGTTGACAATCCTTTTGCTGCCCCGTTTTTTGCAGATTAATTTTTGGAATACTCCAATTTTTGGATAATGCGAACGGACAATATGCGGCTTTCGGCAATGATTTAATTTAGTCCTGTTCCAGTTTTTCCAATAGGTGCCCATATAAATCCCAAATCAGAGCCATATCCCTTGTATCTTCAAGGATCTCGTTCATATTTGGTCTGGAAGGGGGTGCATTCCCGGGGAGCTTCCAAGTTCCCGGCTTTAACGCTAGCCCTGTTTTCGCAAGAAAATGGGGTTTTTGTTTTTAAAAATAAATCATGGCGGCAGTATATATTTTGTATTCCTCAACAGCTGATTCCTTTTTTATAGGAAGCTGCAATCATATTCAGGAAAGGCTTGAACAGCATTTCTGAGCGAAATTCCAATTGGAAGTGGGAGCCTAGTTTTTGGTGGAAAGCTGAAGGTGCATGTGTGAATTACATAATTTAGAAAAGAATGCGACCAAATTGAGCTATTAACTGGAAAATTGAGGCAATAGGTGATGTTGTAATCGGAATTTGGTTAACACCTAAGAAAACCCCCTATAAAGTATTTTTATAGGTCCTTTGATAGTTGTATCAAGAATTATATTTATTATAAATTTTGTTCCACTCGGAATAAAATCTTTAAAAATATTAATCCAATGTACAAGTTCTCGTCTCAACCTTAGAAGGATCTGCAGGATCATAGCTAGTGCCGGATGTACAGTTAGAAAGAGCAGATTTTTTCCTTACGTCATCATAAGTGGTAACTTCAGTTTCGGAACTTGATGCCCATGGTTTAGAATAAGTACAAGTACATGTCCTGTCTTTTTTACAAGAAGCAAAGCCACATGCTAAAGCTATCATTGTTATAAATACTGTTTTTTTCATACTGAATAGGGTTTAAATATTTATATTAATTTATGGTAGACAAAGGTGTTGTTTCTCATACCGGTTATTGTTACGTAATTTTAAAACCTTTTGTAAAATTCACACATTATTTATGGATGGATCGCCGGGAGCTTTTAGGATTCCGGATTTAACGCTAGCCCTGTCTTCGCAAGAAAATGGTTTTTTTGTTTTTTAATACTTTTTAAAAAGTCGAGATTAGCTCCTTAGATTGACCCAAAACACTATCTTCATAAATCAGGGATTAAGTAACTTTACACTGTAATTAAAAACTAAAAACATGTCATCCAACAGCGTTAAATTCCACAGGATTCTAAAAGCAACTCCTGAAAAAGTGTTCCGTGCGTTTACAAATGCCAATGCCATGTCCTTCTGGCTTCCGCCTTATGGATTTTTATGTGTGGTCCACAATATGGATGTATGTGTAGGTGGCACATTCAAAATGTCTTTTATTAATTTTTCTACAAGTAGCACTCACTCCTTTGGAGGAAGCTACACGGAGATAAAACAAAATGAATTCCTTAAGTATGTAGAAAGATTTGATGATCCGAATCTACCGGGAGAAATGATTACTTCAGTATGGATTAAAAAAGTTTCTGTTGGTTCTGAAATTAATATCCTTCAGGAAGGTATTCCGACCGCGATACCGGCTGAAATGTGTTACCTCGGCTGGCAGGAGTCTTTGGAGAAACTTGCAAAGCTTGTTGAACCGAAAATTCCGGATGCGTAACATCCCGTTCAAAGAAACAGCCCAATATAAAAAATAAACATTGCCTAATTCGAACGGATTGAGTTGTCGGTATCGACCCAACGTTCATTGACTTTTCAATTCCTGAATTCGCTGCCACAGGCTTAACCGCCGAAAAGGTTGACGCAGGTATCAAAGGTTCGATTAATAAATTAATTGAGCTTGGATACGAAGCAGACTTATGTTGGACAGATCTGGGAGAAACAGCAATTGATGTTTTGAATAAAAATTTGAGAGATAAACCATACGATGGAATTGTGGTTGGTGCCGGGATCCACAAGGCTGAAGTCAACTTCTTTCTGTTTGAAAGAATGATGAACAGCATTCATGAACATTCTCCGAAATCGAAAATATGTTTTAACACGAACCCGATGGATACAATTGCTGCTGTACAACGTTGGGTTTAAGGAACTAATTAGCAGATGAGATAAAAAAAGCTAAAGGAATTGAAAGATGCCGGAGTAATTACAGAAGAAGAGTTTGCTGCTGCGAAAAAGAAGTTATTGGGATAAATTCCGAACCCTCCGTAGCAAAGCCTGAGGCCTGTTTTCCGTGAAAATCCATTCAATTAACCAGATGTGCACTTTCAGGAAGTTTTTCTTTGCCAAAAAGCCAAATTTTACTACATTTGCAACCCTTATAAAAAGGCCATGCACAATCAGGTTAAAATATTTTCAGGATCCGCTTCCCGTTACCTGTCTGAAAAGATAGCTGCCAGCTACGGACAGGAGCTCGGCAAAGTTGCTTTATTGCGCTTTAGCGACGGGGAATTTCAGACCTCCTACGAAGAAACGGTTCGCGGAAGCGACCTCTTTGTTATTCAGTCTACTTTCCCTCCTACCGATAACCTTTTTGAACTTTTGCTGATGATTGATGCCGCAAAACGCGCTTCTGCCACTCAGATCATTGCCGTAATGCCTTATTTTGGGTTTGCCCGTCAGGACAGAAAAGACCAGCCGCGTGTGGCCATCGGAGCCAAAATGGTTGCCAATATGCTGGCCGCTGCCGGAGCTACACGAATTGTAACGATGGACCTTCATGCAGATCAGATCCAGGGATTCTTTGATTTTCCGGTGGATCATTTATATGCTTCCTCGATTTTTTTACCCTATATCCAGGGACTTAATTTGCCAAACCTTTGTATGGCTGCTCCTGATATGGGTGGTACCAAACGTGCAAACGCCTATGCTAAATTCCTTAAATCTGATATCGTGATCTGCTACAAGCAACGCTCCAGAGCGAATGTGGTCGACAGCATGACGGTGATCCGGGAAGTGGAAGGAAAAGACATCGTTTTGGTAGATGATCTGATTGATACAGGTGGCACTTTAACAAAAGCGGCTGATATGATGATGGATCGCGGAGCCAACAGCGTAAGAGCGGTGTGTACTCATG
>JALYRR010000244.1 GCA_030855265.1 Bacteroidota bacterium
AAGGATGTCAAATTTATACAAGCCGATGTCTTCCGCTTCCAGCATGCTGAATTGTGTGAGCGGATAGCCTTTGGGAGGAATGCCGGTAGCCGTATAATAATTGATGGGCTTCTCCGAAATCAGGATCCCTCCGGCATGCACACTCAGGTGATTGGGGAAATCATGAATGTGCCGGCTGTATTTAAAAATAAGCGATGTGATCGTATCCGGCGTTTGTTTCGCTTTCCTGTTTTCTGCTACCTCGTCGATCTCCGACTTGGGCAGACCAAATACTTTTCCGAGTTCTCTGATCACAGAATTGTACTGAAAAGTATTGTAAGTAGCAACCAGAGCGGTATGTGATTGTCCGTGTTTTTCAAAAATGTAACGGGTGATATCATCGCGGTCCTTCCATGAAAAGTCCATATCAAAATCCGGCGGGTTCACGCGGTAAGGATTGATGAAGCGTTCAAAATAAAGATCAAGCCCGATCGGATCCACATCCGTGATCCTCATGCAGTATGCTGCCAGACTGTTCGCGCCGCTTCCTCGCCCGATATAAAAATAGTTTTTGTGACGCGCATAATTTATAATGTCGTGATTGATCAGGAAGTACGAACAAAAATTCATGGAGAAGATCGCTTCCAGTTCTTTATCCATCCGTTCAAATACTTCAGCTCCCGGATTCGGAAACCGGTAATGAATTCCTTCATAACACAGTCGCCGCATGCATTCGTGGTCGGCAGAGATACTTCCGTTGAACGAGATCTTGTTTTTACTTTTTCCATACTCAAAACTGATCTCACATTCCTCCAGGATCTTTTTTGTATTGCGGATGAGCTGCGGATAATACTCAAACATTCTGCTCAGTTCTGATTCTGTATGCATCACTTCTGTTTCCACCGTCTGCTCTGACACTGCCAGTTTACTAAGCAAAGTATTGTTGTGGATCGCCCGCAATAAGCGATGTGCATTAAAATCTTTTTTATTACGGAAGGTGACGGGATGAAGAACGACCATCTTATGCAGAAAATTTTTTGCTTCTGAAAAAGGAAGTTTATTCAGGTCGTAGGTACGGATCCCGATGTATTCATACTCCCTGAGCGCCCTTGGATGAATGCTGTTAAAAGGATAGACCACAAAGCTGTTTGCAAATTCCGGTGCTTGCCGGCTGATGGGCTGTTGCTCCGAAAGGTGTGCTGTTAAATGTTGATTGAGTTCCAGAAATCCTTCATTGTTTTTAGCAATACCAATATACCGGGCCTGCACTCCTTCTCTGAAATCAATCCCAACGATTGGTTTTACATCGTATTTGCCGGCAGATTTAATGTAGTCCAGACAAGCCGATGTATTATTAATATCCGCAAGAACAAATGAGCGGACACCTTTGAGTTGCGCTTCACTGAGCAATTCCTCTACGGACATGGTTCCGTATTTAAAGCTGTAATACGTATGACAATTGAGATACATTATACCTTTCCGTTAAAAGGATTGAACGGACGCTGACGGTTGCCGGAGGAGATTGCGCGATGTATTTTATCATCCCCGTATTTTGTTCTTAATTTATCCATCGCCTGATATAATTTTATCATGTGCTCTGAATCCTCAAACATATTGATCTGGTATCCGCCACCAACGAGATGACTGAATCGGACGCCCACCAGCCGGATCAGCATCCTGCGCTGATATACTTTTTCGAAGAGTTCTTTCACCTTCGTGATAAGCGTATGATCGCAGGAAGTATAAGTGATCTTTGCCTGTGTGGTATGTGTATCGAAATTGGAATAACGCACCTTCACCGTGATACAGGAAGTTAATTTCCCTTCCGTCCTCATTTGGAAGGCGAGTTTTTCTGTCATGGATACCAACGTGGAGCGCAACTTTACAAGATCAGTGGTATCCTTCTCATAGGTTTCTTCGGTGGAAAGAGATTTACGTTCTGAATACGGTTCCACAGGTGTATGGTCGATCCCGTTCGCTTTTTTCCAGATCGTGATGCCATTCACACCCAATACACTTTCAAGCAATTCCACCGGCATTTCCTGCAAGGTCCTGATTTTTTCCACTCCCATACTTCTCAATAATTCGGAAGTTTTTTCACCGATCATCGGGATCTTTCTAACAGGAAGCGGAGAGAGGAAATCTTTTTCTGTGCCCAGATCAATGTGCAATTGTCCGTTGGGTTTTGCTTCTCCGGTCGCCACTTTGGAAACAGTTTTGTTTTTTGATAAGCCGAAGGAAATGGGAAGGCCTGTTTCTTTCTGGATCTTCTGCCTTAATTCCGATGCCCATTTATAACAACCGAAAAATTTATCCATGCCGGTGAGATCCAGGTAAAATTCATCGATGGAGGATTTTTCATATACCGGTGCTTTTTCGCTGATGATCTCCGTAATGATGCCGGAATATTTGCTGTAATCTTCATAATCGCCCCGGATGACAATCGCTTCCGGACATAACCGTCGCGCGAGTTTCATCGGCATAGCGGAATGAATGCCGAATTTACGGGCTTCATAACTGCAGGAGGCAACCACACCACGGTCACTGCTTCCTCCTACCAATACCGGCTTTCCGATCAATGTGTTGTTTTGTAAGCGGGATACCGATACAAAAAAGGTATCCAGGTCCATGTGTACGATCGTTCTCTCCATATTCTTCGTTTTTCAGAGATTGAAGTTACTACGAAACGTGTCATTGTATTGCTACAAATAATAGCAGGTTGAAAAAACGCCCTGTTAGCAACGAGCGGAGGCGATAGAAACTGACAAAACCGGCCAGAACATCAGTACAAATGAATGCCGGAGCAAAAAAATTGGAAACTCTGGTAACAGTACCTGCGTTTTTTTTTGCCGTCTGAGGTAGGTGTTCCACAACTGAAAATTGTTATTTTTTTATTTAAAAATGGAAGATGCAGTAATACAAGGTGTTATGCTTTTGGTACAATTGTTTGATTATCTCATATAGAAAAGTGTAGAAGATATTTAAACTTAAAACTTGAAATTATGAAACGATTAATCGGTCTTATAACCCTTCTATCAGGAGGCGTATATGTATACAAAATGTTAAAACAGAATAACATGTTAGGTAAATGGAATTTATCATCCTTGTCATCATTGAAAAGTAAATTCGGTCTAGCTTAATAAAAAAACAAAAAGGTCCTGTAACGGGATCTTTTTGTTTTAAAAAAAATTTATAAAACATACGATCATGAAAAAATTAACACTTATACTAATCGGACTATGTTTGTCCCTTAGCTCAGTTGCTCAAACGAATAAATCAGCAGTAGAAGAGGAAAAGACTGTATGGTCAGTGGGTACCCTTGGAGGATTTGGTCCTGCCTGGTTGAAGCCTTATTCAAGCCTGGGACTTGAACCATCATGGAACGTAGGTCTGTCAGTGATCTACTCTCCCTGGGAGCATGCCGCTCTCGGAGCAGATCTCCGGTTATCCGTTGAAGGTGGAAGAGTATTCAGTGTGGAGAATTATACAAAAGCCCCTCAGCTCACCTATTTGCGTGTCCCCTTAAAAGGGATTTACTTTTTCAGGGATTATGAAGATGATCTGCGTCCTAAGATCGCATTCGGACCGTCTATCGGAGTATTGACCAATGAAAAAAGAAGCACCGGTGCCCGCGCACTTGATATTGGTGCCCAGGCATCCGTTGGATTGAATTACCGGATTGCCAATGAGGTTTGGCTCACCGGTGATGTAAATTATTATCACGGGATGGTAGATGTATATCCATCCACTACATTAAGAGAACGTAACCGACACTTTAACTTCGACGTTGGATTAAGTTTCGGATTTTAAAGGATAGAACATATAGAAAAAAAAAGCGCGCTTTAACTGGATGCGCTTTTTTTTCTTTTCATATAAATAAGCAACAGACTCATAACAACAAGGATGCTGCTCACGGCTACAAAGATCCATTGCTGCTGCTCCGAGCCCAGTTTGTCTGCATCCTCGGAGATCACTTTTTTATTCACCAGCCAAACGAGGTACACCGCCATCCCATTGTTAGGAAATGCGCAAGGATCCCTGGCCAGATGGATCCGGTCCACAAAAATAAATATCCAAGATAAGCTCCCATCAGCATCCGCGGAACAAATCCATAAAATTGCATGTGAAAAGCACTAAAGATCACAGCCCCTATCCAGATGGCAAGGTGCTTATTCATCCGGCTTCCCAGCAATACCTTTTGTAAAACGCCTCTGAAAAAAAGCTCCTCACTGATTGCTGCCATGAAAGCGATCACAAACAAATTGAGTAACAGGACTCCAATTGTTTCACCTCTTAAAAATGCTTCCGTCAGGATCGTGGCCCTGTCCTCACTTGCTCTCATCCAGTTTTCAATCCCGGATAAAGAATCGGGAAGATCCATGTTGCTGTTCATAACACCCAGCCAGTTGATCAATGGCATGGCTGCCAGCATTCCGATTCCCGCAAACAGCATCGTTGCAAAACCCGGCCGGGTAGTGAGCCCAAGATACGTCCAGCCGCCCGATGTCCAGTATTTTGCAAACAGCAATGCGGGTAGAATAAAAATGACAATGACGGTAATGGCCTGCAGAATTTTTATGATCATCACCGTTCCCGGATTATCAAGGTTAAATGGAAGCGGGCCCCCTGTATCGCCTACGAGATTCAGCAGCACATACAAGAGCAGGTATCCGATGATTACCGTAAGCTTTAATCTTGAATGTCTTTCTTGTTCAATGGTTTGCATAGCCGGTCTTAATTTGGTACCTTTGCAGTCTGAAAAGGCAGCTGCGGCGCGAATTTACGAATCTTTGCCTGATTCGCTTTCATTTTCAGTTCAGATAAAATAAATGGTTAAGATCGGTAATATAGAGTTGGGAGATTTCCCTCTGTTGCTTGCACCTATGGAAGATGTGAGTGATCCGCCTTTTCGTGCGGTATGTAAAAAGAATGGTGCGGATCTGATGTATACGGAGTTTATCTCTTCTGAAGGACTGATCCGTGATGCGGCCAAGAGTGTTCAGAAGCTGGATATTTTTGAATATGAACGACCAATCGGCATTCAGCTGTTCGGTTCCGATATTGATTCCATGCGTGAAGCAGGCATCATTGCCG
>JALYRR010000245.1 GCA_030855265.1 Bacteroidota bacterium
CGTATGGAGCGCCATTGTTACAATGGTAGAAAGGTCGCTGAATTTTTGAAAACACATCCGAAGATCGATAAAATTTACTGGCCAGGGTTTACCGATCATCCGAACCATGAGATCGCGAAAAAACAAATGAAGGATTTTGGTGGAATGATCTCTTTTTCTCTGAAAGGAAACAGTCAGGAAGAAGCTTTTAAAATAGCATCCTCCATGAAAGTATTTTCCCTGGCAGAATCATTGGGCGGAGTGGAATCGCTGATCAATCATCCTGCAACAATGACCCATGCTTCCATTCCTAAAGAAGAACGCGACAGAGCTGGTGTTGTAGAATCCCTCCTCCGTTTGAGTGTTGGCATCGAAGACATTGAAGACCTGTTGGCGGACCTGAAACAAGCCCTGGCTTAGTCCGCAGCAATATTTCGGCTGATTTTTCAGAAAGCAGGAGGAGAAAAAACCTCTTGCTTTCTTTGTTTTTATTAAGTAGCTTTATACTTCATAAAAAATCAGCCCATTCGTGAATTACTACTACATTACAGGAACAAGCAGAGGAATCGGGAAAGCATTAGCGGAACAATTACTGGAGAATCCCTCTAACCTTGTTATCGGCATTTCCCGCCAGCGCAGCATCGAACACGCAAATTACACCCACTTTTTTCTTGATCTGACTGATGCCGCTGCTGTAAGCGATTTTAAGTTTGAATTGCACGCAAACGCTCAAAAAATATACCTGATCAACAATGCAGGAGCACTTGGTTTTATTAAACCTGTTGGGAACTTAGCTGCCGATACAATCATAAAAAATTATACACTAAATCTTATAGCACCAAGTATTCTGACAAACGCCTTTATCGAATGTTACAATAGTACAGATGCTGAAAAAGTGATTTTGAACATAAGTTCAGGTGCGGGCAGAAAACCGGTTGATGGTTGGGCTGTATACTGCGCCTCTAAATCAGGCCTTGATATGTTCAGCCTAGTTGTGGACGAAGAGCAGAAAGTAAGAGCTTCACAGCCTCAGGAAAGCATTCACAAAGGATTTAAAATCTATTCCATTGCTCCCGGCGTGGTAGATACAGGAATGCAGGAAGAAATTAGAAATGCAAAGATCAGCGACTTTAGCCGCCTGGAAGACTTTATAAATTTTAAAGTCAATAACCAGTTAACCGAACCGAAGCTGGTTTCAAAAAAATATGTGGATGTATTGAACAATCTTACCAATATAAAGGCAGTGCTTTCATCGATCAAAGATTACGAATAATTCTCTCTAAACAATTTCTATAAATTAATGCAACACAACAAATGAACAAAATCACCAAACTTTTTATTGCAACCTTCTTTGGGATATCTGTTTCCGGAGTTGCTCAGTCATCCAGGTTCTGCGGAACCTACGAAGCCATGGAAAAATCTTTCCAGGAACATCCTGAATTGCGTGCTCAGTATCTTTCTGAAAAAGCAGAAATGAGAAAAGGCAGTTCGGAAACAACCAACAAAGAAGCTTCCGCGGTTATAAAAACCATCCCGGTTGTGTTTCACATATTGCACCAGGGTGGTACTGAAAATATTACAGATGCGCAGATCCACGATGCGATGGCCATTCTGAACCGCGATTACAGAATGATGAATGCTGATACTTCAGTAGTTGTTCCGGTTTTCAAACCTATCATTGCTGATTGCGAGATCGAATTCCGTCTTGCTAAAAAAGATCCATTGGGAAATTGCACCAATGGAATTGACCGTATTTATTCGGCAGAAACAAATATCGGAGATGAGGGCTCTAAGTTAAATCCATGGCCAAGAAATAAATACCTGAACGTATGGGTTGTTAAAACCATTGCGAGTGGAGCTGCCGGGTATTTTTCCGGATGGTGGGCTGCATCAAAGGACGGTATCATGATCCTATCCAATTATGTGGGTAGTATAGGAACTGGTGATGTTTCCCGTTCACGTGCACTTACGCATGAGGTAGGACACTTTCTTAATCTTGACCATACATGGGGAGCAACCAATAATCCGGAAGTATCATGTGGGGATGATGGCATTGGCGACACTCCTATCACTATGGGATTTACTTCCTGTGCTCTTTCTTCATCTGATGTGTGTACTCCCGGAGTGGAAGAAAACCTTCAGAATTACATGGACTATTCTTATTGCTCAAGAATGTTTACCAACGGGCAGAAAGCAGCTATGATCAGCTGCCTTAACTCTACAGCAGGACAGCGAAGCAGCTTAACCACTACCAGTAACCTTTCTGCAACCGGTGTAAGCCTTCCATCTGTTTTGTGCAAATCAGATTTTTTCTCAAGCAGTGCTACGAATACTGTATGTGAAGGTGGAAGTTTAACATTTACCGATATTGCTTACAACGGCGATCCTGTTTCCTGGAACTGGACCTTCCCGGGTGGAACTCCTTCCAGCTCTACAGATTCAGTTCCTGTGATTATGTATAACACAGCGGGTGTTTACGATGTTACTTTATCCGTTACCAATGGATCGGGAACAGTTGCAGCAACCAAAACAAGTTATGTGACAGTTAATCCTGCAACAGCTGTATATAGTGGCGCATTTTATTTTGAAGGATTTGAAGGGGGCACACTTCCAAGCACAGACTTTAAAGTTAGAAACAATGCGCCGGGTGGAAATACCTGGGTACAGACAAGTACTGCTGCTGCTACCGGTAGCAAGTCGGCGATGATCACAAACTCTACCTCTTATGATACATACGTAGATGAACTGATCGGGCCTTCAATCGACATGACAATGGTTACAGGGCCTTCAGTTGCAATGGCTTTCAAAGTGGCTCATGCCCAGAGAACAGCATCTTCTGCAGATAAATTATCAATGTATGTTTCTACTAACTGCGGGTTAACCTGGAGCCTTAGAAAAGTGCTGACTGGTGCTGCCTTGTCAACAGGTGGCGTTCAAAGCGCTTCCTTTACACCTTCTGCCACTCAATGGACTCAGCACGTGGTATCACTTGCTTCCTATGCATCAGAGGACAATTTGTTCTTTATGTTCAGGTTCAACAGCAATGGTGGGAACAATGTATTCCTTGATGATATTAATATCACGGGAAGTGTTGGAATCAACGAACTGGAAAACGATTTGAACTTTAATGTTTATCCTAATCCGGCTGAAGATAACACAGTGGTGGTTTTCGACCTTTTGGAAAAGAAAAAAGTGAGCATTGTGATCACAGATGTATTGGGCAGACAGGCAGCCTCATTGTATAACGGAGAGCTGGCAGCTGGTGCGCACAACTACGCAGTGTCGGAAGCGGGATTATCCTCCGGAGTGTACTTTGTAACACTGAATGTAGGTGGTAATAAATTCACAAAGAAGCTGATCGTAAAATAAGAGACGATCGTATAAAAGCAAAAAGCTCCCGATAATCATCGGGAGCTTTTTTTATGTTTGATTTTTTTATTTCTGTGTCATTACTTCATCCTTCTTAAATCCAACCATGACAGAAACACAACCGCTGGGAACAATTGAGTTGGTTGATTCAGATGGTGGCACTTCTACCTCTACCGTGAATTGCTGGGTGGATTTAACTTTAAAATCCCAGAAGTCAGGCGCATTGTTATCCTTGCTGTCGAAAATCACTTTCTTATTGACATCAATAACTTTGAATGTCACTTCACCCAAAATATCCTGGGAACAAATGAGCAAACGATAATCCTGACCGGAATAAAACGTCAAGCTCATGGTAGCACTTTGCCCTGCAGACAAGGTGCTGGTATTCATTTGTCCGTTACTGGTAAAGGGTTGAATGTTCGGAAGACATTTCTTTTTTACAAAGGTATTGCATTGAGCTTTAAGCCCGCTAAAAGGAAAAGAAAGCAGGCAGGAAACCACGGCAGCTTTCAGGAAGTAGGTGTTTTTCATCCGGTAATTTTTGTACGTCAGCTACCTAAATAATGAAGGAGAAGTGATGGAACCTGACGTAAATTAAGAACACAATTGTTTTATCCAATGCCTTATACGGCTATTGGATTATTTTGTTTCTTATTTCCGTTGTTTTTTCAGTGATGCGTTTTAATTGCTCCGGGGTTAACTTGAACGTACTGTTATTTCCGATGGTCGTCACTTTTGTTTCTGTGTCTGTTTTTACTTCTGTTTCAGAAGCTGTCACCGGGATCTCATCATAGATCTTCTTGAGAGGAGTCAAACTGGTGATCACCTCTGCAATGCCTGCATTTTCACTTTTATAGGCTTCCAGCAAGGCTATTAGATTATCAAGGGATAATTTTTGTTCTCCGATCCTGGTTATGATTCCTTCGTTGTTGGTTGATTTTGCAATCTGAGTGGCAATATACAATCCTTCTATCCATCCACCGGCTACAATTAGAGAGGAAACACCCGGCTGTCCATTCTCTTTCAAATAGGCGTCAGCAGTCCAGTATGAATCTGAGATGATACCGAGTAAAGAATCGCGGTTATCCATATTTGATTCGAGACGGGAAGTGGTGCTTTCATCAAATGCACCGCTGATCCCTAAACCGGCAGCCAGTTTATTTGTACAACGAAGATATAAAAGTGATTCCTGGGTTTGGTCAAATATACTGGTAAAGCTAAGGTCAGACCCATAAACACCGAGATTCAGTGCTTTAGAAGTGACAGATGAGTATTTAGAAACATTCTCGATGGGGTTCAGGAATTTGGAATTGTATCTGGCCCCTGCTGATTTAAGCAATGAAGTGGTTTCAATGGGAGATGGAATGGAATAAAACACGTTCTGTGCTTTTGTATCCTTCACTTTATCCTCTGCACTCACGGAATCAGAGCCGTCAACAGCATCAGCATCGGAACCGGAAGATCCACAGGCAACAAGAACTGCAGTAAATGCAATATAAGTAGCGTACTGAGAGATTGTTTTAAGTTTCATAAACAGAGGTTTTAAAAGATTTATGACCAAATATAATACATTATCATGATGATTGGATATTGTTTTATTTTTTTTGACTTTTTACAAAACAGGCGCGAAACAAATTGCCTCGCGCCTACTTATAAAAGAGTTGTTTCAGAACTACCCGAGCATGCTGTTCTTCTTGATCCCTACCATAGCGATGGCTTC
>JALYRR010000059.1:0-4943 GCA_030855265.1 Bacteroidota bacterium
GATAAAACCTACATATAAAGTGATGTAAAGTTTGATGATGGGATTGAATTCTACCTTGACGGAAAGTTGTTCGCTGTGATTCATAATTCAAATATAAGTTTAAAATGAAAATGAAATATTTTGAGATTGCTCTACTTAGTTGGAGTAAAACTATGCGCGCTGTCAGTTCGAGTTCGACCGCAGGGAGAGTATCGAGAACAGGGGCATAGATGGCATCCTGCTTTTTCATGAAATCAATAAAGATCTGCGTTCCAATTTTATTGATTTTCCAACTCCATCGCCATTAACATCAATTCCTCATCATGTTGCTGAATCATTCTTTCGTAGCGCAATCCCAATTTCTCCAGGAGCTTTATTGAGCTTGCGTTTTCCTTTAGCGTTATGGCAACGATGCGTTTCAGGCCTATTGTACTTGTAGCTAAATTTAAAACCTCGGCAGCGGATTCATAACCATAGCCTTTTCCTTCAAATTCCGGTAAGAATGCAAAACCAATATCCACATCCTCAAGTGTGTCACGTTTAACTAAACCGCAGATCCCGATGGGAGTTAAATCCTTAAGTGATACTTTGTAAAAACCAAATCCGTTGAGCACATACGACGGCATGATTCTATCACGGATGTAATTCCCGGCATCTTCATCGGTCCGAACTTTCCGGTCGCCAATGTATTTGATCCAGGAAGGAGAATTCAACAACCGGTTGAAGAACGGGGCATCCAGCTCCGTTAAATGAGAAATGATCAATCGTTCCGTTTCAAGGACTTTCATAATTGGCTTAATAAAAAAAAGGAACCAAAGAGCTCCTTTTTTCGTTTTTATTTTTTACTTATTGCTTTTAACTTTTTCCTTTTTTTATTCCACACCCAGTTTCGCCATTACCTCCATGCTTACTCCGGTAGTTGAATATCCGCCATCATGAAACAGGTTTTGCATAGTTACCATTCTCGTAAGATCGGAGAAAAGGGTAATGCAATAATTCGCGCAATCTTCTGCACTTGCATTTCCCAATGGAGCAATGGAATTCGCGTAATCATAGAAATCACCGAAACCTTTGATACCTGTACCTGCAGTTGTTTTTGTAGGTGACTGAGAAACTGTATTGATGCGTACTTTTTTCTCAAGTCCGTAATGATAACCAAAGCTTCTTGCAATTGATTCAAGCATAGCTTTAATGTCAGCCATGTCCGTGTAGAAAGGATAGGTACGCTGTGCAGCCATGTATGTAAGTGCAACAACACTTCCCCATTCACTTATCGCATCCATTTTTTTTGCAACAGCAAGCATTTTGTGAAACGACATAGCTGATACATCAATTCCTTTCATGAAGTAATCATAATTACTTTCTGTATAGCCAATATTCTTACGGATATTAACACTCATTCCAATGGAATGCAATACGAAATCTATCTTCCCGCCAAGGACTTCCTGCGACTGAGTGAAAAGGTTTGTTAATTCTTCAACACTGGTTGCATCGGCAGGGATGATCTGGGAATTTGTTTTCTCTGCAAGTTTTTTGATCTCACCCATACGCATTGCGATAGGAGCGTTGGTAAGAACGAAGGTAGCACCTTGTTCGTGCGCTTTTTCAGCCACTTTCCATGCAATTGAATTTTCATCAAGTGCACCTGTGATGATCCCGCGTTTTCCTTTTAATAAGTTATATGACATATTTTTATATATTAGGTAAAGATCCTGTTTGTTATCGTTTCACAAATATAATAAATCCCTTCAGTAAAGCCCACTAGGGAAGACCCAATTCGAAATACTTACACAGCAGCTTTCAGAAGTTCTTTTGCATTGTTGATTGCGGCAGATGTTGGAGTTCCAGTACTGAGCATTTTAGCAATCTCCTGAATCCGTTCTTCTGCTGAAAGTTTCCGGATATTACTATACGTTTTATTCTGCTTGTCTTCTTTGAAAACAAAAAGGTGTGATTGGCCTTTGCTTGCTATCTGCGGCAAATGGGTAATGGTGATCACCTGCATCGTCTTTGCCATTTGATCCATGATGCTGCCAACCTTATCGGCTACATCGCCGGAAACTCCTGTATCGATCTCATCAAAAATTATAGTTGGAAGGGAAGTCAATTGTGCAATAAGTGATTTAATACTAAGCATCAACCTCGAAAGCTCTCCACCCGAAGCTACCTTGTTCAGTTCTTTAAAATCACTTCCTTTATTTGCACTAAAGAGAAAACTCACTTTGTCAAGCCCAGATGAAGTATAAGCGGTTAATTCAGTATGTTCAACCTTTAGTTGGGCATTGGGCATGGATAGCGAAGAAAGGAGGGAGGCTACTTTTTTCTCGAAATCCGGAATGACTTTCTTACGATTGGCTGTGATTTTTTTCGCGAAAGCAGACAATGTCTTGTTAAGCAGTTCTTGTTCCTTTTTTACTTTTTCAATTTCTGCTTCAAGAGAACTGAAGTCAAGAAGTTTATTGCTGAGCTCATCTTTAATAACAATGAGTTCCTCCACCGTTTTTACCTGATGTTTTTGCTGAAGTCGGTAAACAGCATCCAGTTTCTGATTCAGAGCTTCAATCCTTTTCGGATCAAAAATAATATCCTGCTCAATTGAATCCAGTTCATTTGCAAGATCTTTCAATTCAATATAAGCACTGCTCATGCGATTGCTCAGTTCATTTATCTCCGGCTTAAAACGAGCAAAAGAAGCAAGTATCGCCTTGATCTCATTCAAAGAGCCCAATAGGTTTTGCTCTCCGCCATCAAGACTGAAAGACGCTTTGGAAAGTCCGGATTTAATCTCTTCCGAATTATTTAAGGTCTCGAGTTCCTGTTCAAGTAAAGTTTGTTCGCCTGATTTCAGATTAGCATCTTCCAATTCATTGAACTGAAACTGGAAATAATCAAGATCCTTTTTCGCCTGAACTTCTTTTTCAATCAGTTCATTCAGATGTTTTTCAAGGGCTTTAAACTTTTTGAAATCCCTTGCATAATCTTCGAGTAATTGTGCATGACCCGCAAAAGCATCCACTACAGATAGCTGAAATTCGCTTCCGTTAAGCGTGAGTGTCTGGTGCTGGGAATGAATATCGATTAGATGCTCAGCCAATTCCTTAAGCTGATTGAGTGTAACAGGTGTATCATTGATGAAGGCACGGGATTTTCCTTCCGGATTGATCTCTCTTCGGATGGTGCTTATATCTTCATAATCCAGTTCATTGGATTCGAAAAATTCTTTGAGAGAGGCTCCTTCAATGCTGAAGGATGCTTCGATAATGCATTTCTTGGTTTTGTCCTGGAGTGAATTAGAATCGGCGCGACTTCCGGCAACAAGCCCAAGCGCTCCCAGAAGAATAGATTTCCCTGCTCCGGTTTCCCCGGTAATGATGGTGAGTCCGGACGTAAGATCAACTTCCAGCTGATCAATCAGCGCATAATTTTGTACGGATAGATTCTTTAACATGCTTGTTGTTCCCTTTCTGTTTTGTAAAAGGGAACTGTTGCTAAGTTAAAGTTTTAATGATTTTTGTAAAAAAGAAAAGAGAAAAGTATTCAACATGAAAAGTTGAAAACTAAGCGTTGAAAACGACTAAAGAAGGATTTTCTGATACTTATTGCTGTTCGTTGGATCTATCTCATTGAGAAGATTCACCACTTTGGATTTTTCATCTGAAAAAGCACCTGAAAAGATATTCACCACTTCATCTGATTTCGCATTGAAGAAAACCTGCATACTGAATGATAGTGGTTTGATCTCATGAATGGTTTTTAAAGCAAGAAGGCTTTCGTAAATCACATTGCGGCCGGTTTCTTTATTATCCACCATTACATCAAGTCCTTTGCGGTGATAATTGTACATGCATTCACGAAGCGGAATAAAAGAAGCATCCAGCATATTGTTGATCAGCCAGTAACGGTTTTTATTTCCATCAAAGGCTTTCCAACCGGATTCTTCTGCATTCTGCGCATTGTTAGAAACCGCAAGAGCCTTCTGAAGATAAGGCGTTCCGCCGTTGAGAGCGAATGAATCATAATCCAGTCCGATGATCATGTAAGCGTAAAAACCAAGAATGGAAGTAAGGTTCGACAAGTGACTGTTCTCATTGAATTCAAGTGGCGAGTTCAAAAGGTAACGGAATTGAATGTCATTGTCGTTGTAATTCATCAGGACAGAATTGTAGGAAGACTTAAAAATAGGGCGGCGCGCCTGAATCTGTAAAGTTCCCTTGTATTCATCTGTAGAAAGTTTTTCGGTAAGGTTGATCAGGATGCTGCAGTCGATTCGCTCATCATTTTTAAATGATTCGTTCGTCCACTTTTTATTGTTCATGAATTCATAAATAGCCGTTTGAAGTGTTTCAAAAACACGTCTGTCGGTTCCCTGGATCTGTTGCGACAATACCTGCACCTGGCAATTCAACTCCTGGGCACTCAATCCTGAAGTCACTAATAGTAACACAAGCACCAGTGTTCTTGACAATTTCCGCACTATTTTTTGATCCATTTTGTTTGAGTTCAAACCTTATTTAAAACTTAAAATTATTGATCAGGTGATTCACAATATCTGCAGCCACTTCCGTCTTAGATTTTAACTCAAATTTAGTGGTTTTATTGTTTTTGTCAATAAGTGTGACCTTATTGGTATCTCCTTTAAAACCCGCACCGGAATCGTTAAGTGAATTCAGAACGATCAGATCGAGGTTCTTCTTCTTTATTTTTATTTTGGCGTTTTCTGTCTCGTTATTTGTTTCAAGTGCAAAACCGACAAGGATTTGGCCTTTCTTCTTCAGTTTACCCAATTCTGCCAGCGTATCTTTTGTCGGGATCAGTTCAATGCTTTTTGTCCCCTCTGTTTTTTTAATTTTATTCCCGGCAACTTTTGCCGTCTTAAAATCAGCCACGGCAGCTGATAAAATAGCGAGATCCGAATTCCGGAATGCTTTAACTGATGCCTGATATAATTCATCTGCGGAAGTAAT
>JALYRR010000059.1:4953-17020 GCA_030855265.1 Bacteroidota bacterium
ATATCTATCCGTTCGATCTCTTTGTGGTTTAGTGTTAAATGAGTAGGTCCGCAAACCAACGTTACATGAGCACCCATTTCTGCGAGCTTTTCTGCAAGAGCAAAACCCATTTTTCCGGAAGAATGATTGCCTATAAATCTGACAGGATCAATCGCTTCGTAGGTGGGGCCGGCTGTTACGAGGACTTTTTTTTTATTCAGCGGAAGATTTTTCGACAATTCCTTTTTCAAAAACGCGATGATCTCTTCCGGTTCAGCCATTCGTCCTTCGCCTTCCAAACCACTTGCTAGTTCACCAGTACCAGGCTGTATCAAAAGGTTTCCGTACGATTGAAGACGACTGATATTGCTTCGGGTTGCTTTATGTTTGTACATATCCAGATCCATTGCAGGAGCGAAATAAACAGGGCAGCGGGCAGATAAATAAGTGGCCAGCAAAAGATTGTCGCAGGCACCATTGGCCATTTTAGAAAGTGTATTGGCACTTGCAGGGGCTATGATCATGGCATGGGCCCAAAGTCCGAGTTCCACATGATTGTTCCATTCTCCTTCCTGATTCTTTACAAATTCAGTAAGCGCAGGTCGTTTGGAGAGAGTGGAAAGTGTAAGCGGGGTAATGAACTCTGCGGATGAATGAGTCATGATCACCTGAACATTCGCGCCTTCTTTGATAAGTAATCTTACCAGGAAAGCGGATTTGTAAGCAGCGATACTGCCTGAAACTCCAACAATGATATTTTTATTTTTCAGCATTCTCCTTCATTGAATCAAAAAAAATTGACAGTTTGCGATCCCTGAGAACATGAATGAACCCTTGAAATGCGAACTGTCAAGATTTTACAGAATGATGAGATTATTTTTGGTTCTCAGTTGTAGGATTGCGGTGATAGATCTTATCGTCAAAAAACTCCTGGATCGCGATCAGGGAAGGTTTTGGCAAGCGCTCATAATACTTGGAGATTTCGATCTGCTCACGGTTTTCGAAAATTTCTTCCAAGTTATCAGTAGTGGAAGCGAACTCTGCAAGTTTATTTGTAAGTTCTTCTTTCATCTCAGCGCTGATCTGGTTAGCTCTTTTAGAAATGATCGCAATGCTCTCATAGATGTTTCCGGTTTTCCCGTCAAGATCTCTTAAATCACGCGTTGTTGTTGTAAGATCGGCAGTCGTTTTTTTGTAGTCCATTTGTTTTATGATGTTTTGTTATTAATCTTTTCCAGGTTTCTCAAGGCACTGGTGTATACCATTTCAGCTTCATTCAGGTACTCGCTTTTTGGATACTTATCTTCAAATTTAAGATAAGAATCGACAGCAGACTTAAAACGCTCCGGTTTTTTTGAATCGATGCTGTTTAAAGCCAAAAGGTAATAGGAACGGATGATCAGATATTCCAGCTCTTCTGCGTGTTTTGTATCAGGAAAATCTTTCAGATGATTACCAAAAGCCACGATGGAACCTTTATAATCACTCATGTTATAGTACAACATTGAATTTTCGTAGGATTTGCGTTCCAGCTTTGCTCTTAACTGATCTATAAGTCTGTTGCATTCGCTGATCCGTTCACTCTGAGGATATGCATTGGTAAACCGCTGGAATTCTTTAATGGCAAGCTTGGTATCGATCTGATCAAGGCTGTATTCAGGAGAATTCAGGTAAAAGCAATAAGCATTCATGTAAGCACATTCTTCTGTATGCTTGCTGTTCGGAAAACTCTTTACATAATTCCTGAACTGATATCCAGCCACGAGGTAATCTTCCAGGTTATAGTTGCAGTATGCGTAGTAATAATTAACTTCTTCGGCTTTAGCTGTTCCACGATAAACGCTCATTAATTCTTCGAAAAGTGTAAGGGCTTTTGTATAATCTTCTTTCTCGAAATAGGCAATGGCAGCAATGTATTTAGCTTCCATGTCGCCGCTTTTAACCAGCTTATTGAACTTGCCGATGGTAGGATCGAACTTCTTTTCTTTGGTGGTTTCGCCACTGGAATCATACACCCGTTCTTTCGATTTACAGGAGAAGAGTGCCAGACAGCAAACAGCAAAAATGAATATGGAATGTTTTTTTGTCATAAAACAGGCTGCAAAGATACGTTTTTAGATCGAGCTGAGGCTATTTTTGTTATCATTATTGAAACCGGATGCCTTGTTAATTAAAAAACCTTTGAAAATAAGGGGCAATACATTAATTTCGCATCTGAAATTTTAATTTTAAACCCATTACAGCAACTGTTCCAGCCTGAGTTTAAGGATAACTGTAAAAAAATAAAAATAGTATATGAAAGATCTCTTTGAAAAAATAAAAGCGAACCGTGGCCCGATCGGCATGCACGCAAAAGAATCACATGGTTATTTTACATTCCCGAAACTGGAAGGTGATATCAACCCGAGAATGATCTTCCGCGGAAAGGAACGATTGAACTGGAGTCTGAACAATTACCTCGGACTTGCTAATCATCCTGAAGTTCGCAAGGCCGATGCTGATGCAGCTGCTGCATATGGCTTCGCAATGCCTATGGGTGCGCGGATGATGAGCGGAAACTCCAATTATCATGAGCAACTGGAAGCTGAACTGAGCACTTACGTTAGCAAACAAGACACGATACTTTGTAATTTTGGTTACCAGGCCATGGTTTCGGCCATTGATTGTCTGGTTGATCGTCATGATGTAATCGTTTACGATGCTGAATCTCATGCATGTATTCTTGACGGTGTTCGTCTCCACATGGGGAAACGATATGTTTTTAAGCACAACGACATTGCAGATTGCACCAAGCAACTGGAGCGTGCAACCAAACTTGCGGAAGCACAAGGTGGATCTATTCTCGTGATCACGGAAGGTGTTTTCGGAATGCGCGGCGATCAGGGGAAACTAAAAGAGATCGTTGAACTGAAGAAAAAATTTCAGTTCCGTTTATTTGTAGATGATGCTCACGGAATCGGAACATTGGGAGCCAATGGTGGCGGAACAGGGGAAGAGCAAGGTTGCCAGGATGGGATCGATATCTATTTCGGAACGTTTGCAAAATCATTTGCTTTGATCGGTGGTTTCATTTCAAGTGAAGAGCAGATCGTAGAATACCTTCGTTACAATATGCGCTCTCAGATCTTTGCGAAAGCACTTCCATTAACACTTGTGGTTGGAGCACTTAAACGTCTGGAACTCATGCGCAAGCATCCTGAATTAAAGAACAAGCTCTGGGAGATCACCAATGCTTTGCAAACCGGATTGAAAGAAGCCGGATTCGAGATCGGAGAAACCAACTCATGTGTGACCCCGGTTTACATGAACGGATCCATTCCGGAAGCAACCAACCTGATCCTTGACCTTCGTGAGAACTACAATATCTTCTGTTCAATGGTCGTTTATCCGGTAGTTCCGAAAGGAATGATCATTCTTCGTTTAATCCCGACGGCTGTTCATACTCTGGAAGATGTGAAATACACCATTGAATGTTTCTCCAAACTGGTGGATAAACTGAAGTCCGGAAAATACATGTCTGATAAAATCGCTGCTTTTTAATTTTACGTAAATTTCAAATGAAAATGAAAAACAAACTTTTAATTATCGGTCTATTGACACTTACAGTGATCTTTCTTGGCTCCTGCGCACACCGTGATTGCCAGGGGAAAAAGCACAGAGTAAAAACCAATATGGGCGGTTATTTATAGATCAATAAAAAAAGCAATATGAAAAAAATAGCAATTTTAACCTTATCCGTATTGATCACAGTAAATGCATTCGCTCAAAAAAGAGTGAAAAGCCCTGTGGATGGAAAGATCTTTAGTCTTACCCTAACGGAAGAAGGAAAGAAAAAACCGGAAATCACCAAAGACGAATGTAGTTTCCTTTCCGGGAAATTCAAATCCAATTACATGTTCCAGGCTGGTTTTACTCAGGTGGATTATGAATACGAAGTGGATTCTACTTCCGGAAAACCGGTGGTAAAGTTTACTGCAGAAGCCAAGAACGATGAATCGCAGGAGCGTTTTTCATGGGAAGGTAGTGTTGACGATGATAAACTGACAGGAACGGCCATTATCCGTAAAAAAGGAAAGGTACTGCATACTTATGCCGTAACCGGAACTCAAAAGAATAAGAAGAAACCAAAACCACAACCAAAACCGGCTCCGGTTCCTACTGATTCCACCAGAACCACAACCGATTCAGTTCAAACTGCTGAATAGTTTTATTAAATAGCCAAGGCTTAAATTAAAAACATAAAAAAAGTCCTCCGGATAATTCCGGAGGACTTTCTTTTTAAGGAAAATCTATATTACGCTTTTTTTACGTTCACTGCGTTCAACCCTTTTTTTCCTTCAGCAACATCAAACGTTACTGTGTCGTTTTCTTTGATCTTGTCAGCTAAACCTGTTGCGTGAACAAAAATTTCTTGACCTGAATCATCTTTAATAAAACCAAATCCCTTTGTTTCATTAAAAAATTTTACTGTTCCTGTTTTCATTGTAATGTAATTTTATTTAGTAGTTAGTATGACAAATATATACCCTAAATCATTACAATCCAAATTTTATACATGTAGGTCGAAAAAAAAGCACATACCATCGGTTAAATTGATCAGTTTGCCGAAACTCATCTCGAACCGAAAATAGAACTTCCTATCCTCACCATATTACTGCCATTTTCAATCGCAACCGGATAATCGGAGCTCATGCCCATGCTCAGAATAGTCAATGCAGGGAATTCAAGAGCCATTTTATTATAAAAGACCTGAAGTGAAGCGAATTCTTCTGCAACTTGTTTCGCATCTTCCGTGTTGGTGGCCATGCCCATCAATCCGATCACATTCACACCTGTCATAGAAACTAACTCCTGGGATCGGAGCACTCGTTCTGCCTCCTGAAAGTCGAAACCAAATTTTGTTTCTTCCTCAGCAATGTGAATCTGCAACAGGCAGGAAATGACTCTCCCTGCTTTTAATGCTTGCTTGTTGATTTCCTGAAGCAAACTCTTACTGTCCACGGAATGAATCAGTGAAATAAACGGTGCAATGAATTTTACTTTATTACTCTGTAAATGCCCGATCAGGTGCCATAGGATGTCTTTTGGAAGGGTGGCTTGCTTATCTATCAGTTCCTGCACCTTGTTCTCTCCGAAAATACGATGACCGGCAGCATATAATTCTTCCAAACGGCTGACAGCATGCGTTTTTGTAACAGCTACCAATGTGACTCCTTGCGGAAGTGTGGATACAATTTGTTGTAGATTTTCCTTTATTGACATGAAACAGGTGATATGATAAAAGCTGAGAAGCGATACGCTGCTATTCGCTCAATGAATAAATAACCAATCCACTCCTCATTTTAGGCTCCACCCAGGTTGTTTTTGGAGGCATGATATTGTTCGTATCGGCGATGTGTTTCAATTGTTCCATCTGGACAGGATACAAGCCGAATGCAACCACAAAATTCCATTTGTCCACCTGATTCTTCAACTCTTTCATCCCTTTGATGCCGGAGACAAAACCCACCCGTTTATCTGTTTTCAGATCATGCACATTCAGCACAGGCGATAAAATATGCTCCGTGAGAATGGATGCGTCCAGACTCCCAACCGGTTCTTCGTTGTGGACGATCTCACTTTTTGCATCAAGAGAGTACCACAATCCTTCAATGTACATACTGAAATTATGCTTCGCAGCCGGACGATATTCGGTTTCTCCTTTTTCTATAACAATGAATTTCTCCTTCAGGCGCTCGATGAAAGATTCCGTATTTAATCCGTTCAGGTCTTTTACTACGCGATTGAAATCATAAATACGAAGCTGAGTTTCAGAAAAAAACACGCCTAAATAATAATTATAAGCTTCATTCCCTTTGTAGGCGGGATTCATTTCTCTCCGCGAACTTCCAAGCAGGGCCGAAGATGCGGAGCGATGATGACCATCAGCAATGTAAATGGCAGGCATCTTCTCAAAACGTTCACGGATCTGATCCACCTTCGATTCATCATCCAGGACCCATAGTTTGTGTCGGACTCTGTCGGTGGTGCTAAAATCATAAACAGGCTGCGTTTCAATGGTGGTAGCTGTTATCTCATCTATCACTTCGTCATTCGGGTAGGAGAACAATACCGGCTCCGCATTAAAATCGCAGACTTCCAGATAATCTTTCAGCTTTTGTTCCCGCTCTGTAAGTGTTTGTTCATGAATTTTGATCACCCCGTTAAAATAATCATCGATGCTGCTGCAGCCAATGATGCCGGTATAAACATTTGATTCTTTGAATTGCTGATAAATATAATAGGCTGGCTTCTCATCGCTGATGAATACACCTTCCTGAACAAAATTCAGGTACTGCGCTTTCACCTTTTTTAACCTGGCTTCCGATCCCGGTTTGGTATGTTTTCCATCCTTGAAATCCGGACTGATCACATGAAGAAATGAATAAGGGTTACTCGCCAGTTTATCATGAAGCTCAGTTTTATCATAGCCGTCAACTGAACGCGATGCTACGAGGTGCACTTTGTCGTTGGAAGGCCGGATGCCTTTAAAGGGGATTATTTTTGCCATAATTAGTCTGTAGCTGGTAGTCTTTAGTTTGTAGACAATTTAATATGGTGATTCATTTCTAATTGTAAAACACAATTCTTGGTTTAAGTCATCCAACTTTTTTTGCTGATTTTCGATTTTCAGAGGGATCATTCAGACTTCCTGTTAGTCCACTATTCATTTTTGCTAACTCAACAAGAAGCACTCTGGAAGTTTCAAAACTTTCTAGTGTAATGTATTTTCGTCTTAAAGCAATGCTTGTGCAAACTACACATTCTCTTAAAGAACGGTTTGATATTCTCAGAAAATAAATAAATTCCTTTTTCGTGCCCGCACTTCCTTCGCCGATATTTAACGAAATTGAAGTCGCAGCCCTTCGGAATTGATCGGTTAAAGAAAATTGTTCATGCTTTGGAAACCGTTCAGTTAAGTTATACACAAAGTCAATGTACTCTAGAGATTTTTGATAGATAATCAATTTTTCAAAATTGAACTGCATTTGTTTCTTTAATTTAGGTTTATATTAAGAGAGCCTAATGAAGAATACAATACGTCTACGAACTTAGCTCTGTCAACTACCCTACTTCAGTTTACTAATGATCAGCTCCGCAAGCTCAATCCCGATCCGTTCCTGGGCCTCATCGGTAGCCGCACCAATATGTGGAGTCAAAGAGATCTTAGGATGATTCAATAAAGACTTAGATGGAACCGGTTCGTTTTCGAAAACATCAAGAGCAATGTGAGTTGCCTTGCCGGAGTTGAGTGCTTCAATAAGATCCGCTTCATCGATCACACCACCGCGTGCTGCATTCACAAGACAAACACCATCTTTCATCAAATCGAATTCTTTTTTCGTGATTACTTTTCCTCCCGGAACATGAAGTGTAATGAAGTCGCTTTTCGAAAGCAGTTCTTCCATCGGAACAGTAGTGATCTTTACAGAAGGCTTTGGATTCAAACCTTCAATATCAAGAACAATAGAAGCTTCCTGCAGGAAAGGATCAAATGCTACGACTTTCATTCCGCAACCCAATGCGATTTTTGCAACGGATTGACCGATACGGCCAAAACCGATGATGCCGATTGTTTTGCCTTTCAGCTCCGAACCTTTTGCGTATTTCTTTTTGAGTGTGTCAAATTGAGCATCACCTGTTAAAGGCATTTGCCTGTTGCTGTCGTAGAGAAACCTCACACAGTTGAACAAATGTGCAAATACAAGTTCAGCCACCGAATGAGAGGATGCGGCAGGTGTGTTAACTACTTCAATTCCTTTGCTGCGGGCGTACTCAACATCAATGTTGTCCATCCCAACGCCACCGCGACCGATCAGCTTTAAGCCCGGACAAGCATCAATCACATCCTTGCGGACTTTGGTAGCGCTTCTTACAGTTAGTCCGGAAAATTGCTGCTCATTGATCGCTTTTGCTAGATCTTCCTGAGCAACTTTTTCAGTAATCACTATAAAACCCGCTTTTTCCAGAAGCGCTTTGCCCTGTGCATCGATGCCATCATTGGCCAGTATTTTTTTGCTCATATTTATTGCTATTTGATCACAATTTTACCGATTTTTTTAATGCGAATCACGGATGCGGGCAACTACTTATGACAGATCGGATAAAACTTAAGGCTGTATCCGAGACGAAGCTCCTTGTTTGTAAAATGATTGGTGTCTGCCTTTATCTCTGCCGAATAAAGCATTCCAGGTGAAGGAAGAGGAGGGAGCGCTATCACTTTTCCTGTATTTTCTTCCTGCTGATTCAATTCAAGTAAATTCATAATACGCTGATCATTCGCCTGGGCATATTTGTTTGCGATTGGGATCTGTGTAAAAAGAGTATAAGTTAAAACCAGCGCTGAAAGTACAATTCCGGATAGGGATAAAATTCTCGTTTTTTGTTCGTTGATGAAATTGCTGTATCCCGCATAAAATCCGATGAGGGAAAAATATACAGCTAGAAGGAAGGATAGTAGAAACCACATTCTTGGCGGTCCTGTTTCGACCATAACGAATGCCACCATGTAAAAGAAAATCATCGTCAATGCAGAGAAAATGATTGAGGCAATTTTAAAGAACCGCATAAATGAAACTCCTTTAAAGGAAAGTGCGGAGGCTCTGCCGGCCACAATGAATACGGGAACAAAAGCTAGAATGTAAAGGGTTTTAAATGGAAGATAGATTGCAAAGAATTTTACAATGGATTTTGCGCTGATGTAAAATGATTTCCAAACATCATGAGCTGGAAACTGGCCATCGCGCAGGTAATTTCCTGGAGCGATCAAAAACACAAGAAATGAAAGTCCGAAAACAAGGGAGACGATCAAGAAGCGTTGAATGTCAACTCTTGAGAAAAATGATTTAAAATCCGGTTGTTTCTTCCATTTATAAATCATCCAAATCAGCAGAAGCAATCCGTACATGACTGAATACACTTCTGAAGATCCGCCGATGTAAACAAAACATAAACAAGCTAAAAAAAGGGTGAGTTTGCCGGTTGAGAATAGAAAGGCCATTCCCCAGATAATCCCGATCATGCTAAGTAAATAGGAGCTCAGACTGCAATACCAAAACCAGGATTCACCGACATCAACGCTTAAGAAAAAGAACAAGGCAGTGAAAGTTAAACTAAGCATCCATTTTCCGGAAAGATGCAGAGTCAGTTTTGATGAAAGGATCCCCAGCGCATATTTAACTCCGCTGATCAAAAGCACAAAGCAGGTAATAGGGAAGAGAAAATACCAGGTCTGTTGTGTATCCATTTTGTACACCACATTCATGAGGAAAATGGCAGCAAATCGCCCACACCATCCCATGTAATGAGAATAAACGCTGGCAAGAAATCCTTGTGTTCTTACCTCCCATATAAAATAATAATCATCGGTAGCCAGGCGGCTGTAAAATGAAAGAATTAGAAACAGGGCAATGAAGAGAGATAAGATAATTGAAAGCAACAGCCTGTATTTTCCTGACATGAATCAAATTTAAACAAAAGTAAGTACGAATACGAATCGGGGCGAAGCGAATATCGAATTAACCGAATAACGAATCTGAGGATGTGCAAATGGAGTGATGTGCAGATGTGCAAAGGGAATGTGATTGGTGATGAATTGATATGGGAATCAAGTAATTGGTGGCTGGGTAAATAGGCAGTGCATGCGGTCAGTTCGAGTTCGACCGCAGGGAGAGTATCGAGAACAGAGGAATTAAATTTCAGATTTCAAATTTGAAAATGTGTCAATGTGCCGATTTGAAAAAAGTTTCGCGCAAAGCTGCAAAGTTCGGAAAGGAAAAAGTATCTCGCAGAGACGCAGAGTCCGCAGAGAGGTAATTTGAGAATGTGGAAATAAAGAAAACCTACACGGAGCAAAATCAAATCATATTTTCTCTTACTCTTTCTGCGTATCCTGAAAGGATCAGCGTACCATTTTATATAAATTTCGCTGCAAGAAAAAGTAACTCGCCCGGAGCAGAATCAAATCTTTCTGCGTATCCTAAAAGGATCAGCGTACCATTCTATAAAGATTTCACTGCATGAAAAAGCAACTCGCCCGGAGCAGAATCAAATCATATTTTCTCTTACTCTTTCTGCGTATCCTGAAAGGATCAGCGTACTATTTTTTACAGATGTGTACCAACAAAAAGCCCCGCAAAAATTGCAGGGCTTGTTGTCGTAGCATTTATTTATTTTAATATTCCTTCTTTCTTTCGGAAGAGGAGGAGAGATTCTATTTTACTGACTCCACAACAGCTTTGAAAGCTTCTGGATTATTCATTGCAAGATCAGCAAGAACTTTACGGTTCAGGTTGATGTTGTTTGAATGAATTTTCCCCATGAATTGAGAGTAAGACATTCCGTGTGGACGAACACCTGCGTTGATACGCTGGATCCAGATAGCACGAAAATTACGTTTCTTTTGTTTTCTGTCGCGGTAGGCGTACGTTAAACCTTTTTCAAGAACATTCTTAGCAATAGTAAGAACATTTTTTCTTGCACCCCAATACCCTTTTGTTTGTTTAAGGATTTTTTTTCTTCTGGCTCTTGAAGCCACCGAGTTGACCGATCTAGGCATTTCTTTTTGTTTTTTGGCTGCAGTGTCCGACAGTTAACGGATCTTAAAACTGGTTGCCTGGTTATTATTTGGTTGAACTGTGTTAATTTTTTGGCATTCCGCTTTCGCTTTTTCTCGATACATTTTTCTGAAAAGAAAAACACTCGAAATGACGCGTAAGCTTACTTTCCGATTGTAAGCATTGCTTTTACGCGTGGCAAATCTGTTTTGTCAACAAGACCTGACTTCGTTAAGGCGCGCTTAGCTTTGGTTGTTTTTTTGGTAAGGATGTGGCTTTTGAAAGCATGCTTTCTCTTCACTTTTCCTGTTCCGGTAAGAGAGAATCTCTTCTTAGCACCGGACATTGTTTTCATTTTAGGCATTGTTCCTCGTTATTGAATTGTTGATTATTGATTTTCTATTTAAAATTATTTACCGGCTTTTTTCGGAGCGATGACCATGATCATCTTTTTTCCTTCCAATTGCGGCATCTGTTCTGCTTTTCCGTATTCTTCCAGTTCACTTACAAAGCGCAGTAACAGGATTTCTCCCTGCTCTTTAAACAAAATTGAACGTCCTTTGAAAAACACGAATGCTTTTACTTTAGAACCTTCCTGTAAGAATTTCATTGCATGATTTTTTTTGAAATTAAAATCATGTTCATCAGTCTGCGGCCCGAAACGGATCTCTTTGATCACCGTTTTAGAAGCCTTGGCTTTCATTTCCTTCTGCTTCTTCTTCTGATCGTATAAAAACTTCTTATAGTCAACAACCTTACAAACAGGTGGCTCAGCATTCGGAGAAATTTCCACAAGATCCAATCCTGCTTCTTTCGCTATCTCTAGCGCCTTCTCAATCGGATAAACACCCGGCTCAATTCCATCAGCAACTACACGTACTTCACGCGCTCTGATACGTTCATTGATCGCATGCAGATCTTCTCTTCTTCTTTGTCCGCCTCTTCCAAAACGATTATCCGGACGCGGACCTGTTGCTGCCGGTTTTACAAAATTATTACCGCCCGGCTTGTTGAAAGGTGGTTTATTGTTGCTGCTGTTTTTGTTAAATGGTGCTGCTATTGCCTGTTCCTCCTAAATTTATTAGTACTTCCTTTAATTAAAATGCTTTAACTCTCTCGGCGATTTCATCATTGATGATCTTCGCAAATTCTTCAATACTGAAACTTCCTAAATCTCCCTCTGCCTGTCTCCTTACGGAAACAACGTTCTCCGCTTCTTCTTTCTCTCCTACGATCAACATATACGGTACTTTTTGTAATTCAGTATCGCGTATTTTTTTGCCGATCTTCTCATTCCGGTCGTCTACGAGCCCGCGAATATCGTAATTATTTAGCAATTCTAAAACTTTTTTTGCGTAATCGTTGTATTTTTCACTGATCGGAAGCACCGCGATCTGTTCCGGCGTCAACCATAATGGAAATTTTCCTGCGCAATGTTCAATCAGTACCGCTACAAACCGCTCCAATGAACCGAAAGGCGCTCTGTGAATCAT
>JALYRR010000004.1 GCA_030855265.1 Bacteroidota bacterium
GTCTGGCCTTTCTCTTCATGCAGAATATAAATTTTCTGGTATAAATTGTATTGCTCGCTTTTCGCATTGATGGAGCGCGAAAGGGTCAATGCCTTATGATAATTTTTCAATGCAAGTTCCGTATTGCCTCTTCCGGCATCAATATCAGCTACGCCCCACAATCCGTAAATCATTCCGAATTTATTGTCGACGCGGCTGTTTAGCATATAGGACATTTGGTAGTTCAGATACGCCTCTTCGAGATCACTCTCCAGTTTTGATTTTTTGTATTGTTGAAAATAGGTGTCGCCAAGGTTGATACTGGCGATTGCTTGTCCGATCACATCACCCGACTTCTTAAAATAGAAAAGTGTTTTCTTGAAATAGTGAAGTGCGGAATCGGTAGCGCCGCTTTCTATATAAACATTTCCGAGGCAATTAAATGAGACCGCGGTCTCACGAATATAGCCAACATGTGAATTTATTTGTTGTGCTCTGTTAGCCTGCTCTTTCGACCGCTGAAGGTCTTTCAGTTTGTAATACAACTTGCTCAGGCGGTTGTGCGCCATGAGGCGGCCTACATCGTCATTCAATTTTTCGTATTGCTTAAGAGCCTTAAAGTAGAATTCAGAGGTTCGCTCATAATCTCCCAGATCATAGTAGTCTCCGCCGGTCATGAGGTAAGTAAATGCAAGATTGCTGTTTACGATAGAGCTATCGCCAGCAATTTTGAGTGCGGTGTTGTGATAGTACAAGGCCATTTTATAATCGCTCTTGTGCCAGAATACATATCCTAAATAGTTGTAGGTGATGATTCGTTCATTTGCATCAAAGGAGGAATTTAATTTATCTGCCGCATAAAGATGTTGAATTGCAAGTTTGTAATTGCTGATGCTTTCATAGTAAATTCCAAGGTGATTATTGGCAACAATTCGTTCATGATTGTCGCTGCTTTTTTCTGAGATCTGGATCAGGCTGTCAACAGAAGAAGCACTTCCCTGTAGGATAAACGACGGGATGCTTCCTTTAAAAGCCAAAGGAAGGAATAGGATTAAAAAGAGTGAAACGAGTGATTTCAATGATATCCGCAATTTGTTATGAATTGCCTAACGAAGATATGCATTGATTTGGAAAGATGAATGAACTCGCAAGGGAAAACTACCGGTAACAGTTTAAAGAACTACAGATTTAATTTATCTGTCAATTCCCTTTCTTAAACCATTTCCGCGTTTTCTTTCTTTCTTCTTTTAGTTTTTTCCTTGGTTTTTTATCGTCAAACACATTGAGTTTATAAAATGCCTCTTTCAATTCTTCTGGTAATTCTCCGTTATAAGCGATCCTGTAATAAGAGAATCCGTTGAAAGGCACTTGATCTTTCGCGTCCAGGATTTTAACTTTATCAGCCACTTCCATTTCCGTGAAATAGCTTATGAAAACTTCTTCTCTTTTTTTACTGAGTTGTTTGAATTTTTTATGAACGATTTCAGATCCTACAAATGCCTCTGCTTTCGCCTGAACGGTAAACAGAGTGTTCTTCCCGATTTTTTCGTCAAGGTATTGTGTGAAAAGTGTATCCTTTGCCGACATACGGAACACATCAACAGAATCATCCTCATTGAAGTCAGCCTCTTTTTTATTTTGTGTTTGTAAAAAGTATTTCTTCTTTGCTTCATACATCAGGATGTATTCTTTTTCCTTTTCTGTATAGAGCATTGGAGTCACGGTAATGGAAGAGCCCGGGTTTTCTCTCAGGAATTCGGCCACTCCTTCGGCAAAATCTTCCTGGTCAGGGAGTAGCTCCTGTGAACTGGTTTCCCAATTCATCGCAAGATTTTTTTCGATTTCAAGTTCAACCGTTTTTATTTCGGCGCTATAAACTGAGGTTGCTGGCTTTACGAAAATGTTTATAAGAACATCCAATATCACATCTTTGAAATGAAATTTTGGATCCTCCAGATTACCTGTGATCGGCACTTCATAATCAATTGCATTTCCTCTTTCACGCACAAAAAACATCGCCAGTCTCAAAGGCAGCCAGCTGTTATCATCAGTCCGAACGCGTTTCGTGATACGAGGATCAATCACAAGAATCCTGTTCTTGCTGTCGATAATTCCGTTCTTCACTGCCCAGTTCCCTCTCACTGCAATGCTTCCGCGATCAAGCGGGAAAGTGGTTGCCGTGACCAAATAAGGATTCAGCAAGGCTGCATTTATCCTTTCGAGATTATATTTCAGATCAAAATCTGAACTGTCTTTCGGATTAATGCTCAGCTTTACATACATATTGCCATAAGGCTGAATACCGGAAGAAATCGTCACAGCTACACGCTCGCGATTGCTGTTCAGTGAGTCGGATTTGATATACAAAGGGTTGAGGGCCACTGAAAACTTTTCGCTTTGTGAATAGTCGATGTAACGGAAGTCGGCGCTGTAGATCGCCAGAAGTCCGACCTTATAATCAGAATCAAAGAAGTTTTTTGCCAATACTTTAACGTAGTCTGCAATCTCAAGCACAAGATTGAATTGTTGATTTTTCACCGCAACAGCGCCCTTCACATTTCGACCCTTTATTCCAAACATATTCTGGATGTTATCCAGTTTATCGTACTTCTCGAATTTGAAATAAGGATGAATAAGTGAAACTGAATCCAACAGGTATTTTTTCGATTTAGGATTCAATTGATTCACATCCACAACAAATTTTTCGAACGAAGCAAAATCATCATTTTTCGTTTTTCCGAAATGGAAATCACTCACAGCTACTATTCCTTTTGCATTCACATTCCGGGCATCTTTTAAATTTCCGGATGCCTTCACATCTGCATCCAATATTGCGCGGAACTTTCCATAATTCATAAAATCCTTCATGTATTGTCCAATGACAGTCAGGTCAAATTTTTTAATCACGGTGGACATCCGGTAATCGGAAGAGGCAGCATTTATGTCGAAGGTGCCTTTTACATCACCCGATCCAACTCCTGAAACGAAATCATATTTAATGTTGATTGTATCGGCATTCCAATATTTTCCACTGCACTCCACATTCACTTTTTTGATGGCGTAATCTACCGGTGTAAAAATCTCAGTGTAGATGAATTCTCCGTTGTTGATTTTTATATTGAGAATATTGAACTTTACAGGCTCCTTCTTTTTTTTAGGCTCTTTCTTTACTGAGAATTTTTTAATGATATCCGTAAAGTTGAAAGTATTGTCCTTTGAGTGACGGATCAATGCCCTCGGATTGTCAATAGTAAGACCTGAAATCTCATAGGTTTTTGAAAGGATTTTCATCATTTCGAAATTTGCCGAAATTCCTGTTGTAGAGAAAAAGATGGTATCATTTTTTTGCTCCATAATCTTGAGATCATCAAAATGTAGATAGCCGGTAAATGGGTTCACATACGCCCAATCCATAGTCACTTCTCTACCAAGGAATTTGGTGTCGTATTTTTCCACCATGTATTTGGTGATAGGTGAGATAAAAGCAATGACAAGAACAACAATGGTTATAATTAATATCAGGGCGGTAAGAAGGATCTTTCTCAGGCGATGACGTTTTTTAGGTTGCATAAATTATAAAAGGGTTAATGGATGATGATTTTTTGACTGATGTCTTCTGCTAAATTGGAGCCAAAGCATGGTGAATAAACGTTTTAAGATCAATCAGCACTTGAAAAGGCTTTCAGGAGGAGTGATTTAGTTACCAATACACCCAAACTTGCTTTTTTTAACATACGCGAGGAAAACATTCTACAGTTTAAGACCTTAAATTTAATGAATTAAACTGATTCTGCAAATTGATATCAGTAGTTAAAAATTCCCGCTTTCGTTGCAAATCTCTTTTCAGTTTTTTCCTAAAACCAAAGTATTTGTTTTAGAATTCCCAATCCGACCGTACTTATTTTTTCTACTTCCCCATTTTTATCCTATTTTGCAATAACTAAAAATTAAAATGATGAAGCAGACTTTATTATTGATTTTCGCATTGAGTATTTCTTTATCCGCATCCGCTCAGGAAATGAAGAAAGAACATTCTATACAAGTGGTTGGGACTGCAGAAATGGAAATTGTTCCGGACGAGATTTTTATGTCTGTTACTTTAAAAGAATATATAAAAGACAAAAAAAAATACAATATCGAAGAACTGGAAAAGAACCTGGTTAATTTTCTCGAAAAAACAACTCAGACAGATAAAAAAGATGTAAAGATGGATAACATGTCGGCTCACATGATCTATATGAAAAGAAAGAAAAACAAAGATGAACAGATCACAAAAAGCTATGACGTAAAATTTCTCAATTCAAAACAAGTGTATCTGCTATATTCGGTGATGGATTCCCTTGGAATCAGCGGCGCTTATGTGAGTCGATATTCTCACAGTAAGATGGATGAATACAAGAAGCAGATCAAAATAAATGCGATAAAAGCTGCGAAGGAAAAGGCATCGTATTTACTTGAAGCTATCGGCGAAAAGGCCGGGAAAGCAATCAGCATTTCTGAAAGTTCTGGGCTTGTATCAGTCAATGACGGCACCTTAAACCGCTACGCAGGAAATTCCTATTCAAACATTTCTCAATCTTATTCATCAGGTGGGTTTGAAGACAAAGAAGAGGAATCAATAGGCGGGAAAACTATTAAGCTTCGTTATGATATCAATGCAGAATTTGCGATTCAGTAAGCCATAACAACTCTATTTCTCTATTCCGAATTCAATTTCCTTTTCAGGATGTTTCGTGTACGTTCCAAACAAACGGTCCCAGTATGGGAAAACAGAACTGTAATTACTATCGGTTTCTTTGCGGATGTTTGAATGGTGAATCCTGTGCATACCGGGCGACGCAATAAAAAAACGGAGGAGCATGTCGCTTCGCAGTGAAATGCGGATGTTCGAATGATGGAAAGTGATTACTGCAAACAAAATAGTTCCATAGAAAATCATCATCCATGGATTGATCCCAAGTAAAACAAACACGACCATCCTCGCCAACACTGATAATATTAGTTCAACAGGATGAAACCGGAGTGCAGTGCTCGCGCTCATTTTTTCGTCTTTATGATGAAAGGAGTGGAAGCGCCAGAGAAAAGGGATCACATGGTTAGCTCTGTGCCACCAATACATGTAGAGGTCGATCAGAATAAATTGTATGATAACCTCAACCGCAAGGTCCAAATTAATCAGATTCAAAATCCCGAACGATTTTTCTGCAGCCTGATTCAATGTTTCGTTTAACAGATGGCCCATCAGGAAGATAACAACGAGTCCTGCTATACCGACCAACACATTTAAAAGATCATGTTTTCGGTCGAGGAGTTCTTTGCGTTCTGGAATAATTTGTTCAGCAATATAGATCAGGAGAAAAACTCCTGCAGCAATGATTCCCTGAAACTGCTTGAGTTCAATGATCCAGGAGGGGGCGGAGAAAAGAAGGATCATTTTATTTTTTTGATGATAAAATTTTTGATGGGGCTTTCCATTTCCGCCTTGATCAATTCACCCTTTTTATACGTGTATTTATTTTTTTTATCGATGACATGTACCTGGTAATATTCGGAGCTCAGTTCGGTTACATTGGCAAACACACCATAATTCTCGGCAAGTATTTTTGAGTGGTCCAACGGAGCTTCATAAAAAAGCTTCACCACCCCAAAGGTGATTTTTTCATTGATCGGTTTGTTGTTTGTGTATTTGTAGGTTTTAACATCCACATCATAATGATCCTTGTTCCATTTTATGTTTGAAAAATACTGCTCCCCGTTAGCAACTGAGTTTACCGTGACCGAAAGCAGATGTTCCTTATTGTAAATGCAGATCATTTTATGTGAAACAATGATGCGTTTGAAAAGCCAGACATCCACGTTGCTGTCGAAACTGTAATACGTTAATCCTTCTTTTTCAAATCTGGAAGTATATAACATTCCTATTTCTACTCCAGCTACCTCTATTGTATAGCTGGCTTTTTCCTCCGCAAAGAAATTACTACTGATAAGAAAGAAGAATAGGAAACATGCTTGTTTCATTTCAGATACGCGTTATTAATTCTACAAACAGTTCGGTGAGTTTGATTTCTGCCTTTCCTGCAACGGCAATGATATCAGCTATATCAACAGCTTTCAGATTATCAGGGTCGCATTCATCTGTAAGAACTGAAATGGCAGCGCAAGGAATACCCATGTGGTTTGCAACAATCACTTCCGGGACTGTGCTCATGCCCACTGCATCTGCTCCGGTACGCGCAAGATAGCGGTACTCCGCTCTTGTTTCCAGCATAGGTCCGGGAACTGCCACATAAACTCCGGTATGAAGAGTGATTCCTTTTTCTTTCGCAATAACACGAAGCGTTTCATTTAGTTTTACGGAATAGGGTTGACTCATATCCGGAAAGCGTGGCCCGAATTCATCCAGATTTTTTCCGATGAGTGGATTGCCGGGAAGCATATTGATATGATCATCAAGCAACATCAGCTCGCCTTTTTTAAAGGATTGATTCATTGATCCTGCCGCATTTGATAACAAGACATTCTTCACTCCGAGAATTTTCATAACCCGGAGCGGTAAGGTGATTTGCTGGAAATCATAACCTTCATAAAAATGATATCGCCCTTTCATCGCCAGAACTTTTTTACCCGCGATGCTTCCATAAATTAATTTACCTGAATGAAATTCAACGGTCGCTTCTGGGAAATGCGGAATGTCCGAATAGTTGATCTCTGTTATTACTTCAATCTTAGTTACCAGATTTCCCAATCCTGTACCCAGTACAATTCCGATTTCGGGGGCATCAATTCCCTTTCCTTTAAGAAATGAAGCAGCCTCATTAATGTTAAATATCATAAAAACTATTTTATTTTAAATCCTGTTAGCAACATCCTCCGCCATCATAAAAGTACGTGGATTCTGAAATAAAAATATCAGCGCGTCCCAAGCTCTTCAATGCCCCCGCTGTTTTATCACAAACAGCTAATGGTTGATTTTGTAAAAGTGTGTGGCCTTTTTTATCATCGAATACATCATCATCCCCAAAATAAATTGCCGTTTTGCCGGTGAACACACATGGTCCATCTTCAGGCATTGGATCTTTGATAGCACATACTTCAACACTTTCCAAAAATATCATTTCGTCGGTGTTGTAATGGTTTGGATCCAGAACTCTGTAAGGGCGTTTTGCTCTGATTTCAATCGTTCCAAAACCGGTATCGGTCATCATTTTAATGTATTCCTTTAATGGAAGTGATCCGCTCAGACACAAGGCACGCAGTCGTTCATCATTTTTTAAATTCTCGGGCATTGCATTTTCTGTAACAGGATCTGAAAGCACCAGGCGACCGCGAGGCTTGAGCACACGATACATTTCCCGCAATGCTTTTTTAAGATCTTCTGTATCAAAAATATTGAACAAACAATTCTGTGCAGCAACATCTATTGAATTGTCTTCTACCGGAAGATTCAATGCATCCCCTTTCCGGATATCAACATATTCCGATTTGAACCAGGAATTCACACGCTCTGCTTCTTTAAGATTATTCTGGCAGGCCTCAATCATTTCATCCACTACGTCAATTCCGATCACGCCATTTTTCTTTCTGCTGAAATACGAAAATTGAAACACTTCCATTCCTCCACCAACTCCTACATACAGAATACTCGGATTGTTGATGAGATCGCGTGGGTTGACAGTACTCCCGCAACCATAGTTCATTTCCAGCATAATTTTAGGCATGGTCAATTCAGGCAACTGCCAAACAGGTGTAGTGGTGCAACACAATCCCACATCCGGTTTCAGGGCTGCTTCTTTGTACACATTTTTAGTTGTTTCGAGGTAGGTTTTCATAGAGACAATTTAAATTTTTTGTAAAGATTTTTGTACATGTGATAAGTTTTACCACTTTAACATTTGTTTGTAGGTAGATAAAATATGTTCAGGCTTTTCTTTACGGCTGAACATTTTGAATGCTTTATAATTGGCAAACATGACACGCAACCAACTATTGTCTTTGTATTTTCTTGCCGAGGCGAGTGCACTTTTTTTCATAATCAAAAAATTCGTTTTTTTTCTTGCACGGATAATAAAATCATACTCCTCCATCACAACAAAGTATTCATCGTATCCTTCCACCTCTTGAAAGAGATCCCTGGTGCAGTATAAGGTCTGATCGCCGCCTCTGCACCACATCTTATCGAAACGGGTGAAGTATTCATTAATAACAAACAGCCATTTGCGGGAATCAAGTTTTAAGCGATAGCAACCCAATTCGTGGCCGGATGTAACACCATTGATTATATCAGTTGAATAACTTTCGGGAGGCAATGTATCTGAATGTACGAAATAGAGAATATTGCCTGTTGACTGCTTTGCTGCATAATTCATCTGGGCTGCTCTTCCCTTAACAGGGGAATGTATAACTTCAGCTCCTGCTTCCTGCGCTATCTTTATTGTATCGTCAGTGCTTCCTGCATCAACCACAAGAATCTCCGCTATGTAATTTCCGCCGTGTTTTTTTAAAAACGTCACGGTTTTCCCGATGGTTTGGGCCTCATTAAAAACAGGAATGATTACACTGATTCGCCACATGTTTACAACATTTGTTTTAACACACCGAGATCTTTTTCTGTATCCACATCTGTAAGAATAGGTAATAAGAAAGCTGTTTTACCTTGAATCGTAATATCCTGAAGAGTATTCTGAAATACACTTTCTGTACTCCATTGCTTGTTTTCAAAAAGAGTTTTATCCGGATTTTTCATTCCTAACAAATAATATCCACCGTCCTCCGCTGGGCCGATCACGTAATCGCTTTCCTTCAAATGCTTAAAAGCAGAGTTTAAAATTTCAGCAGTAAGTAAATGACAATCTGTTCCAATGATGATGACATTTTCGAAACCAGCTGCAAAGGTCAGTTTAAATGCATTGAACATTCTTTCGCCAAGATTTTCTCCTTCTTGTTTCAGAAAAATGTAATTATTGCAGGAATCTTTTTTCACGGGATCAACCCGTTCAGAAAGGAACAGAAATTTTTGTGCATCTGTTCCTGTTGCAACCTCATAGGTGTAATTCACAAGGAATGTGAAGACTTCGAGTGCCTTGTCTTCGCCAATGGTTTCGGCAAGGCGAGTTTTAACTTTGCCTTTTTCAATATTTTTCTGAAAGATGATTAACGCGTTTCCGGGCATAAATGCAGGTTAGTGATTTTTATATAACGATCAGGCAGTTGTTCCGCCGCAGCTGGAGCCAGCTCCGGCAGTGCAGCCATAACAATGTTGATTGATGACAATAGTGCGATTCTTCAACGTTTCAGCATTAAAATCACTGAGGTGTCTGCTGGTTTTTGATGATACTTTCAGATCAAGCATCTGGTTAAAATCACAATCATAGATAGATCCGTCCCAGCTGATGGAAATAGTAGTTCTGCACATTACACCTGCTGCGGCAGCGGGATTAAAGGCATTAACGAGTTTTTCCATATAGCCTTCGTAATTTTTGCTTGTAACAAGATAATCGAGAAAACGACTTACAGGCAAATTGGTGATTGCGAACAAATTGTTAAAATGAATCCCGTATAGTTCCTGCAATTTTTTTCGGAATTCGAGTTCCAGCGATTGTTGAGATGCAGGCAAAAATGCACCGGCAGGATTGTAAACAAGGTTGAGCGTTAGACCAGAGCCTTCTTCACCATACCCCACAGCATTAAGCATCTTTAACGCTTTAATCGATTTTTCGAATACACCATCACCTCGCTGTGAATCGGTTTTGGCTGCGGTAAAATAGGGCAAGGAAGAAACCACTTCGATAGAATGCTTTTTAAAAAAGTCAGGTAGATCATGGTATTTTGGATTGGCTACAATTATGGTGAGATTACAACGCACAATAATTTTTTTATTGAGGGATGAAAGTTGTTCAACGAACCATCTGAAATCCGGGTTCATCTCTGGTGCGCCACCTGTGAGGTCAACTGTGCTGACAGAACTGTTTTTGATAGCTTCAATGCAAAGTTCCATTGTTGCCCTTGTCATGATTTCCTTGCGATCCGGACCTGCATCCACATGACAATGTTTACAAACCTGGTTGCACATCTTTCCAACATTGATCTGGAAGATATCAATCTGTGTAGGCCTTAAGGGAATTAACCCGATCGGCATAAGTTTTTCGGCAAAAGGAATAACTCCGGAGGTGCTAAGGGTTTCAATCTGGCGTTCACTTGCGGATAGCAGATGTTGCTGGCCTTTTAATGACTTCATAGGCATTTACATGGAAAGCTCTTTGTACTTATTCATCATCTGTACACTGTGTACCAATGCGGATCCGCCTTTGATGGCTGCTGCTACATGAACAGCCTCCATCACTTGAGCTTCATCACAGCCTTTCTCCATCGTATCTACAGAATAAGCATCAATGCAATACGGACACTGAACGGCATGTGCAACCGCCAATGCGATTAACGATTTTTCTCTTGCTGTTAATGCACCGTCTTTAAATACATCACCATAATAATCGAAAAACTTTGCAGCCAGTTTTGGCTCAAATTCGCCTATGGCTCCGAATTTCTTTAAATCTTCAGGATTGTAATATGTTTTCATAGAATAAGGTTTTATGAATGAAAATATACGGTTTTTTTGAGGAGTTGGATTTGATGAAAATGATAGAAAGTTTTTTCACGGATTAGAACGGGAAGTCGGTTTTCAAAATCTAAAATGCTGATGATCAGGGTTGTTTTGCGATTGATGGAGATCCTTTGCTCGCTGCATGCATTTTTTCCCGGATCTTCCGTATAGAAAACCAGCCGCTGAGTATGGTGGTTCCACCAAGCAGAAGGTAAACCCAGAGTGGAATATTTCTGCCTACACAAACCAGGTAAATGTTCGCTGCATTAAAAGAAAGAAAAGCTGCGAGACCCGGCAATAAAAGGGATTTCTTTTTGGTTTTATTTCTTACCAGCCAGGCAACAGCGCCAAGAAATACGGGTGTGGCGGCTATATGAATTCCCACGAAAATCATAGGATCCACCATGTACTTCTCTCCTAAAGAGAGATAATACTCTTTGATGGTATTCCAAATCTCGTTCATATTGTGTACTTACGGATGATTATCGCTATCGGTTTTAAAACCCGGATGTAACTATCACCGTATATTTTATTAATGAAGACGAGTGTGTGTTGTTTTTTGCTTTTGATTGGGCTTGGACTGAAAGGAGAAATTCCAAAGGATAGCGCACGTTTAAAAAAAACGAAATTGTTTTTATTGCCGCTTGTTTTCTATACGCCTGAAACCAGATTCGGAGCTGGAGCATCAGGCATAGTTACCTGGAGAACAGGAAAGGACTCAAGTACAATACGTTCTTCAAGTGTACAGTTTGGTGCCGCCTTTACTGCGAATAGACAATTGTTGCTATATGCTCCTTTTCAGATTTTTTTAAAAAAGGAGGATTACAATGTATATGGAGAAATTGGTTATTATGATTATAACTATTTCTTTTTTGGAATCGGCAATGAGCAGCCGAAAGATTTTCGTGAAACGTATTATGTTCGTTATCCACGGCTCAGATTGAATGTTTTGAAACGGGTTTATGATCAGCTGTATGCGGGTATCAGATATAGTCTGGATGATTACCGTATCGGTAAAACGGATTCTGCGGGTCAACTAACTCTAGGGCAAATTACCGGTAGCGGAGGAGGAGTTACTTCCGGAGCAGGATTAATTTTCCGGTTTGATAACCGGGATAATTTGTTTTATGCATCCAGAGGATACAACGCTGAATTATTTGTTCAGGCGGAGGATAAATGGACAGGTAGTGAATTTAATTTTTTAAAATATTCATTGGATATAAGTACTTATTTTCAAAACAGATATAAACATGTTCTTGCACTGAATTTATTTACCAGCGTTATAACCGGAAACCCGCCATTTAATCAGATGTCGCTGATCGGTGGCACAAGAAAAATGCGTGGATTTTACGAAGGAAGGTATCGGGATAAGAATATAAGTATGATACAGGCCGAATACAGAATGCATTTTTTCTGGAGGATAGGCGGCGTCGTATTCGCATCCACAGGACTCGTCTCGGATAAAATCCGAAACTATCAATTGCAAAACCTAAAAGTATCGGGAGGTGCGGGTTTGAGGATCCTTGCAGATAAAACGCAAAAGATCAACATTCGATTGGATGCCGGATTTACGGAAGAAGGTCAAAATTATTATTTAACAATTACTGAGGCATTTTAAAAATGAAAGCGCTAAAAACCTGTATTATTATTCTCCTTCTGTTTAACTGTATCGCAGCTAATTCTCAACCAATGAAAAAGAAATATATTACCATGTCCCAGGACTTGTTATACAGTATACGCGTAGATGAGAATCCGCAGAAATGGATTGATAGCCTGGCGGTAGTTCCTCAGGAGGTTTTGTTGACAGAGCTCGAAACAGATGATGAAAAAAAAGCGTTCTGGTTAAATATTTATAATGCATTTGTCCAGTATATATTAAAGAAGAATCCTGAAAAATTTAAAAGCCGGTCATCGTTTTATAAAGCGAAACAAGTGACAATAGCTGGAAAAAAATTAAGCCTTGATGATATTGAGCATGGGATCATTCGGCATTCTAAAGCAAAACTCTCATTGGGTTATACACGGAAATTGTTTGCAGGAAAATTCGAGAAACAATTTCGTGTTCATCAGTTGGATAATCGTGTTCACTTTGCGTTGAATTGTGGCGCGAAAAGTTGTCCGGCTGTTGCTTATTATGTGCCGGCGGATTTAAACGATCAATTGGAATCAGCAGTAACAGGCTATTTACAGGCTGAATGCACTTATAAAGATGGTGTATCAGAAGTACCGGTTTTATTCAGTTGGTTCAGAGGTGATTTTGGTGGGAAGAAAGGGATCAAAAAGTATTTGAAAAAATACAAAGTGATTCCTGATAATTCGGATCCATCACTTAAATTTAAAAAGTACGATTGGACTTTACAGCTTTCAAATTACGTTACTCAATAAAAAAAGCCGAATGAACGGCTTTTATAATTGTTGTATGATTAATTTATTTGATCCCTGATTTTTTCCTTCGCTTTCTGCGTCCACTTTGCTTATTCTCTCCGAAGCCGTCTCCATCCACCTTGTGTTTGCTCTTGCGGTTTTTTCTATAGGAAGTTCCGTTGTGCTTGAGGTTCTTGTCTTTCTTCTGTTTATCAAAATGCTGCATCTGCTTTCGCGGTTTGCGTTTCGAATCCGAGCCGCCGCTTTTACCTGCCGATTGAGAGTAGGATAGAGTGCATGCACCTATAAAAAGAAATAAAAAAAGGAGGATTTTTTTCATTAACAGCCTTGGCCCTGTTGTCAGGGGTGATTACAAATATAATTATAACTTTCTATTTTTTTTCATCTCGGACAAAAAATTGTATTTTAGTTGATAATTAAAATTGGACGAATGAAAAAAACATTTCTATATTTAGCCATAATACTATCAGCATCGCTCTTCGTTTCCTGCAGTAGTGCAGAGAAGACACCGGAGACTCCGGCTGTGTCTGGGGAACAATACCAGTGTCCGATGAAATGTACCGAAGAGATATTTGATAAACCGGGGGAATGCCCTGTTTGTGGAATGGAACTGGAAAAAATTGCAAATTCTTAACTGAACCGAATGAAAAAGATCTTTACTACTTTATTTGCTGCCTTGTTTACAATTTCCGCTTTTTCACAGGCTTATAACAGTCCGGAAAGTATTGAGTTTGATTATGCCAATAACCGTTGGCTGATTGCAAACACGGATGCGAATAATATTCTGGCCAGAAGTAGTGCTTCCGGAGTGGTATCAGTGTTTGCTGCATGTTCAGCGCCTTATGGAATTGAGATCGTAAATGATACCTTATATGTGAATTCCGGTGGAAGCATTCGCTTGTTCGATTTGAATACTGCTGCCTCGTTAGGAACTATTACAATGGGTGGAACATTTCTGAACGGATTAACGCATGATAACACCTACTTGTATTCAACCGATTTCTCAACTAAAAAAATCTATCGTGTGAATATAGCTACACGTGCTTTTAGTGTATTTGTAGCGGCTACCGGAGGAACTTCTTCTCCGAATGGAATCATATATGATCAGGCAAATAACCGTTGTGTCTTTGTAGGGTGGGGTGCTTCTGCGCCGATCAAAGCAATGGATATTACCACAGGCGCTGTAACGACTATCATCACATCAACTCTCGGAAACTGTGATGGGATCACAATGGATGCAGCAGGTAATTATTATATTTCTTCCTGGTCATCAGGTAGCAAAGTAACACGTTACACCAGCTCATTTACCTCACCAACTACTGTTGTTTCTACTGGCTTAAGCAGTCCTGCTGATCTTTTTTACAATACGCTTACGGACACGCTTGGAGTACCTAATTCAGGGACGGGAAATAACACTACGTATCATTATTTTGGATCAGCAACCGGCATCGAAGATTCCCCGGTGGATGAAATATTCAGTCTTTCAGTGAACCCGAATCCTGTAACACATACTTCGGAGGTGAGCTATAGAGTTACCGCTCCGGGACCTGTTTCTTTAAAATTGTATGATGTAAGCGGAAAACTTGTAAAAGTTCTTTTCAGTCAAAAGCAACCAAAAGGGATTTATTCTTTCTCATTGAATCAGAATGAAATCGCTACCGGAACGTATATTCTTCATCTTGAAACAGAGATGGAAACAGAAACGCTTCGTTTGGTAATTGCTCAGTAAATTATTTCCGTGTACATTGATCAGAATAATGGTTAATTAGATTCATGCAATAATTGTTGAGGTCGAACATACTGATGGTGCTCCTGCACTGTGTTATTAGTTCACTGTATTTCTCCTGACTCATCGCATTGATTTGTTGAATACGCTCAACAAAATCTGAAGGCTTCCGGCAAATAAACCCGTTTTTGTTATCTTGAATGAATAAATTGTTTTCAGGAAGGTCGGAGCTGAGAACAGGAATGCCATTCGTTAGATACTGCTTAAGCTTAAAGGCAGATTTGGAATGGTGAAACTCGTCATCTAATAGAGTCGCAATCCCAATATCCAGTTCGCAGATATGCCTCTGAACATCAGCCTCATCAAGAATTCCTCGGAATATTCCTCCATTGGGTTTTATAAGCTTAAAGGTTTGAGCCGGACTCAATAACACAATATTTTTTACCCTGGCTTTCGAATGCAGAGCAATTGCCACACTCAGCCAACCCCCTCGAGAAGCTCCTACTAATTGGATTTCATTTAATTGAAGTGTCGTAAAAATTTCATCATACCAGCGTGCGATGTCTTCAATGTTTTTAAAATCTTTTTCAGGTTTTGATTTACCTGGTTCCGCAATATAATCGATCGTATAAACACGGTGGTTTTGTGAAAGTGATAGTATGTTCGGATACCACATTGTGGAACTTGCATCCATTCCGTGAAGCAGAATAACAGGTGGTGCTGATTCTGGTCCGCACACAGAAATATGTGCGGTTCCAAAGGACGTGGTAATATCTTTTTCAGTTGGCTTCACGGGCCATTCATTTAATGTGTTTTCATAAGACTGGTAGTAGAAGATCTCTTGCTTTTTATTTTTGAAAATGGGGTTGTGAGAATTTTTATCCTTCGATAACATACAGGATTGAATTAGATTGGGAAAATTAATACACAACAGAGTTGAATTATTTTAGCAGGAACTGAGTATTTTGCTTTCATAGTCATGCTTTCGCGGACATTGTAAAAACATATCTGCAATGTTCTTACCATTCCCCACAAAAAAACCTCTCAGTTATGAGAGGTTTTTACAGGGGTTATAAGGCAGTTATTACTTGCTTATCAAATTTTATAAATATTCATTTGCGAGGTTAGCCAATTCCGAACGTTCACCTTTTTCAAGAGTGATGTGCGCATAAAGAGATTGGTTTTTTAATTTGTCGATGAGATAAGATAAACCATTACTCTGAGTATCAAGATAAGGTGTATCAATCTGATGAATATCCCCGGTGAAAATCATTTTTGTATTCTCCCCTGCACGTGAAATAATAGTTTTCACTTCATGAGGCGTAAGATTCTGCGCTTCGTCAACAATAAAAAACACATCTGACAAACTTCTTCCGCGGATATAAGCCAAAGGACAAACGATCAGTTTCTCATGCTCCACCATTTCAGTGATTTGCTTAAACTCTTTATCTTTTTCGTTGAACTGATTTTTTATAAATTTTAGATTATCCCAAAGTGGCTCCATATAAGGATTCAACTTCGATTTAATATCTCCCGGAAGGTAACCAATGTCCTTATTGCTTAGTGGAACAATCGGTCTTGCAAGGTAGATTTGGTGAAAGGTTCTTCTTTGTTCAAGAGCTCCTGCAAGCGAAAGGAGCGTTTTCCCCGTTCCGGCAACTCCTTGAATTGATACGAGTTTAATATCCGGATTCATGATTGCATCCAGCGCAAAAGCCTGTTCTGCATTCCGTGGATTTACTCCGAAAGCAGTTACTTTTTTCACACGCTCAAGAACATCTTTTCCAGGGCTGTAATAAGCAAGTACGGATTTGCTTCCGTTTTTTAAAACATAAAAATGATTGGAAGTTGGTTTTTGTTTTTTAAGTAAGGCGCTTGGTTCACAAAATCCTTTTTCATAGACTTCGTTAATGATTTCAGCAGGCACTTTTTGAAGTTCACTTCGCCCTGTGTAAAGCTGTTCGTTTACATCTTTAATCTTACCGGTTTCGTAATCTTCTGCATTCAGACTAAGTGATTTGGCTTTTATCCGGAGGTTAATATCCTTCGTGACCATAACCACTTTACGCTTCGGATATTTTTCAGAAACCCAGAGAGCAGTATTTAAAATCCGGTGATCGGCTTTGCGTTCGCCGAAAACTTTTTCCGCATCAATTTTTGAATCCTGATGCATTTCGATCTTAATCATCCCATGGCCTTTGCCATTGATATTGATCCAGTCCTGTAAGGTGTGGCCGTCTGATATTTTATCAATGTATCTGGTAAATTCTCTGGCTGCAAAATTCTTTGTGTCGTTGCCTTTTTTGAAATTATCAAGTTCCTCCAGCACAGTTATCGGAATCACTACATCATGTTCTTTAAAACTTTTGGCCGCCATGTGATCATAAATAATTACAGACGTATCCAGAACGAAGATCTTTTTCTCTTTCACCATAAAACAGAACGATTAATTTAATTATGTGATAAAACTATAAAAACAATTTTGCTGTTCCTATTTCTAAATATAAAGTAATCAACACCCTATTGTTTATAGTTAATCGGGCACTAAAAACCGTGCCACATAAGGATTTCAACGATCTTATATACGAGTCGAACGAATGATCGGTTTTAATCAATTTAGGAGTGATTGCTAAGAATGAATTAGAATGGTGTTTGACAATGGTGAAATAGAATTCTATTTTTCATCGAAATTATAAATCGAGGCTTCTTTTAAAGATTTTAATTTTTTAACTTAGAGCCTCTCTAAACTGAATTTAATGAAAAATGCTACATTTTTTCTGGCAGCTATTTTTGCTGCTACGGGAACATTTGCTCAGAAAGATCTTCAAAAGGATCAGGAATCCGTTGTAATTTATTGTACGGATTTCCATATTACAAAACCTCTGATTGAAATCGCTGCAGAAAATCCGGTTGATACAAATATGATCCACCCAAAGGCTCACATGGAATCCCCGGATCGTAAGAAAAGAAAACCGCATGAATTTCCTTTCACTGTTGATGTCCACGGACCAGCATACGGAAATGATCCATCCACTTTACAGAAGGATCCCGGGACTGTTGCCTTGAAAGCTCCCATCATGAATTTCGCCGGACAATCAACTACCGGTTTTCGCCCCATGGATCCATCCGGCTCTGTTAGTTCGACACATTACATTCAGGCAATCAATTCAACTACTTTTAGAGTATATAATAAATCCACAGGCGCTATTTTGTCAACGGCAACGGTTGGAAGTTTATGGACACCTGCAACAGCAAACGATGGTGACCCGATCATTATGTATGATAAAGCTGCCGATCGTTGGTTCATTTCTCAGTTTGGATCCGCTGGAAATAATATCTTCATTGCAATTTCCACAACGAATAATCCACTAGGTTCTTATTATACTTATACTTTCACTTCTCCTCAATTTCCTGATTATTTAAAGTTCGGTGTCTGGACAGATGGATACTACATGACCTCCAATCAGGCCCAAAAAGTTTTTGCTTTTGAAAGAACAGCAATGTTAGCAGGTACACCAACCGCAAGAGCGATCTATACCAATTTCTCACCTCCTCAGGGTTCTGGATTTTTTGTTCCGATGCCAGGAGATGCTTCTGATGGCGTTTTGCCACCTGCCGGAACTCCGTGTCCTATCTTTTCTTATTCTGATAATGGCTGGGGTGGAGGATTCACCGATGCTGTTCACGTTTATAAAATGGCAGTTAACTGGGTGCCTGCAACTCCAACTGCAACTATCACCTCAGCCAGTGTTATTCCCACAGCTGCATTTGACGGATCTTACAGTCCTTCATGGGATGATATTTCTCAGCCGGGAACAACTCAGAAACTGGATGGGATTGGTGGAATTGTTTTATACCGTGCTCAATGGAAAGCATGGGCCGGATACAATTCTGTTTGTCTTACATGGGCGGTTCGAATTAGCGCGACTCAAAGAAGTTTAAAATGGTGTGAACTCAGACAGAATCCATCAACAGGCGTTTGGACAATGTATCAGGAAGGTATTTATACTCCGGATGCAGCTACCAGATGGATGGGTGGAATTGCGATGGATATGAATGGTGCTATCGCTCTGTGCTATTTAAAATCAGATGCAACCTCTATTTTCCCCGGATTGTATTATGCTGGTCGCAGGCCCTGTGATCCCTTGGGAACACTTCCTGTGACTGAATCGGTGGCTATTGCAGGAACAGGATCTCAAACAGGTGGCGTTAACCGCGATGGTGATTATTCGCAAGTGGTGCTGGATCCGGACGGACTTACTTTCTGGTGTACCTCTGAATACATGGGAGGACCAACTGGAGCCAATGCAGCAAGAACACGGATCTTTTCTTTTCAACTTCCTACATGCGGACCAGCAGCCCCGGTTGCTAATTTTATTGCAAGCACAACAACACCTTGTGTAGGCGCTACTGTTAATCTCACAGATATTTCCACAAACACGCCCTCTACCTGGGCATGGACATTCAGTCCCGGGACGGTAACATATGTAGGGGGAACAACTTCTGCTTCGCAAAATCCTCAGGTGCAATTCGGCGGTGCCGGTCCGTATACTGTTACACTTGTTGCTTCTAATGGAATCGGAAGTGACAACGAAGTAAAAACTTCATACATAACTCCTCTTTCTCCCGGAACGTTACCTTTCGTAGAAAATTTTGAACTCGCAGCGTTTCCTCCTACAGGCTGGTCAGTTTCCAGTGCCGATGGAGGAGTGGCCTGGGGCACTGCCGGTGCAAAACAATTTGAAAGAAGAGCAGCCGCAGGAAACACCGGTAGCACTTCCGGTTCTGCCGGAATCAATTGTTATGATTACAACACGGATACAACCCAGATCGATAATTTATTGTCAAAGCCTGTGAGCCTTGTTGGCGCCTCCGCTCCACGAATGACTTTCAAACGCGCGTATAAATGGTATGGCACAGCTCCCTGGAATGATGAGCTGAGAGTGCATGTTTCCACGGATTGCGGAGCAACTTTCGGCCCTGCTCTTTATTATAAAAAGGGACTTCAGCTCGCTACTACTCCGGGTGCTTTAACAACTACTTTCACCCCTTCAGTCACAGCGGATTGGGACATTGATACAGTAGATCTTACTGCCTATGCCGGACAGAACATTATTGTGAAATTTGCAGTGACAAATAAATACGGACAGAATGTTTATATCGATGATGTGAACATCACCAGTGTGGCTGCCGTTGCAAGTGTCACCATCACGTCGAGCGATGCAGATAATATTATCTGTGCAGGAACCTCAGTTACTTTTACTGCAACACCAACTAACGGAGGAACTACACCAACTTACCAATGGCAAGTTAACGGAGTGAACGTTGGAACCGGTGGGACAACCTATACGACCAGCACGTTAACTACAGGACAGGTTGTAACGTGTATCATGACTTCCACCATGCCTGGAGTTACCGGAAGTCCGGATACTTCTAATCCTATTACAATGACTGTTAACCCTGTACCGGCCGCTCCAACTTTGGGAAGCAGTACTCCGGATTGTGTTGGGCAAACGATCAGCTTAACTTCTAACACTGTAGCAGGCGCAACCTACTCCTGGACAGGGCCTTCAGCGTTCACTTCTGTTTTGGAAGATCCTACTCGTCCTTCTGCAACAGCTGCCATGGCGGGAACCTATTCTCTCACTGTCACAGTAGCAGGATGTACAAGTCCTGTTGCCACCACAACAGTTGTAGTCAATGCCGTTCCGGCCGCACCAACTGCAGGAAGCAGCACACCCGACTGCGTGGGTCAGACTATCAGTTTAACATCAAATACGGTTGCCGGAGCTACATACAGCTGGACAGGACCTTCTGCTTTTACATCAGCCCTGGAAGATCCTACACGTCCTTCTGCAACAGCAGCAATGGCGGGAACCTATAGCGTGACAGTTACAGTCGGAGGATGCACCAGCCTTGCAGGAACAACTACTGTCGTTGTCAATACTGTTCCGGCAGCACCAACAGCAGCGAGCAGCTCACCTGATTGTGTAGGCTCTACACTTAGTCTCACATCGAATACGGTTGCCGGCGCGACATACAGCTGGACAGGCCCTTCATCTTTCACATCCGCTTTGGAAGATCCAACCCGTCCATCTGCAACCGTTGCAATGAGCGGTACTTATAGTGTAACAGTAACCGTTGGAGGATGCACCAGTCTTGCAGGTACCACTACAGTTACCGTTGCAGCAGGCCCATCCGCTTTGGGAGTTACAACTACAAATTCCTCTTGCAGCGCAGCGAATGGAGTCCTTGCAATTGGAACAACAACAGGTGGAACAGGACCCTATACTTATTCTGTAAATGGTGGAGCTTTTACATCTTCTACTTCTTATCCGGGTCTGATTGCAGGAACTTATTCTGTTATTGTTCAGGATGCGAATGGTTGCCAGTTCAGTGCTTCCGGTACCATTGTTAATAATCCGGGTCCAACCGCAATGGCGGTAACCACAGCCAATTCAGCATGCGGAGGCAGCACAGGCTCTGTATCAATTGGCACTGTAACCGGGGGGACTCCAGCTTATACGTATTCCTTTAACGGCAGCGCATTTACTGCCGTAACGAGTTATACAGGTCTCGCTGCGGGTACGTATACAGTTACAGTGAAAGATGCGAACGGCTGTTTGTTTACTACGAATCCGGTTGTTGGAAACACTTCCGCACCTACCGCACTTGGAGTTACTTCAACAAACAGTAATTGTGGAAACAGCGACGGTTCTGTAACAATAGGTGCAGCAACAGGAGGAACATCTCCATACACTTATTCTTTTAACGGCAGTCCTTATGGAAGCGTCACAACATTTACGGGACTCGCTTCAGGGACATACCCTGTTTCTGTTCAGGATGCAAGCGGTTGTATTTTTACAACAAGCATTTCGGTGAACAATACCGGAAGCACGCCTTCAACACCATCTGTTACTCAATCAGGATTAGTGCTTACTTCAAGCTCTGCAACTGGAAATCAATGGTACCTCAACGGAACATTGATTCCGGGGGAAACAGGACAGAATTTAACTGTTACTTCGAACGGAGTTTATAGTGTTGTTGTAACGACAGGAGGATGTTCTTCATCTGCTTCCGCTCCATTAACTATTACAAGTGTGGGAGTGGATCAAATGAACAATCCATATTTCCTGAACATTTATCCGAATCCGAATGATGGAAATTTCATCATCTCGTTCAGCAGCAATGATATTTCCTCCTACACTGTTGAACTTACAAACGCGCTGGGACAATTGATTTACCGTGAAGAACTGAAAGATTATAGTGGAACCTACTCTAAGAAAATGAGTGTGGTTGAATATGGAAAAGGAGTTTATATGGTGAGTTTGACAAATGCAAAAAAAGAGACGATAAAAAAGATCATCGTTTACTAAGCAAAAATTAAATGAAAGAAGCCCGTACACAACCTGTGCGGGCTTTTTTCATTTTAAAAATCTGACACGAAAATTAAGGTATTCGTCTAAAAGTCAGATACAAAACTTGACATCTTCGGATATAAGCCCTAAGTTAGATAAAAAATTATTTTACATCATGAAAAAAATTACCCTGCACTTTTGTGTCATAGCTCTTATTATCCTCTCCACCAAAGGTTTTTCTCAACAAACCTGGGTTGAAATGATGCAGGATCCCACAGTGAATTTTTATACTGTTCAGCAGGAGTTTAATAATTACTGGCAAAGTAATCCCGGGGTTTCTGTGGATGTTTCTGTGCCTGCCACAGGAAAGTCAGCAGGTGTTGCTGCCTCCAGCCCTGAAATGAAAACGAAGAAACCAGGCTGGAAAGTTTTTCGCCGCTGGGAGGATTATATGAAGCCACGCGTTTATCCTAGTGGGGATCGTATGGTGATGAGTGTAGCTATTAATGCGTATCTCGACAGTGTGTATGCTTTTGAAGCAGCAGGTCCGATGCATGCCATGGGTCCGAGCGGAGGAGTTTCAACTTTAGCCGCTAACTGGACACTCGTTGGACCAACTACTACTATTCCTGCCGGTGGAGGTGCCGGACGAATCAATTTCGTACGCTTCGACCCAACTACAAGCAATACTATTTTTGTAGGTTCTCCTGCCGGAGGTTTATGGAAAACCACTAACAGCGGTACAACCTGGACCACCAATACGGATAACCTTGCAATAATTGGATGTACAGATCTTGCGATTCATCCTACAAATAATCAGATCATGTACCTCGCTACCGGTGATGGTGAAGCACAGGATACTTATTCCATCGGAGTTTTGAAAACGACAAATGGCGGAACAACCTGGGTGCCAACCGGCCTTACCTGGAATGTCACCAATTACAGAACGATCTCCCGATTACTCATCAATCCTTTAAATGCAAACACTGTATTTGCTGCAACAAGCAATGGTGTTTACCGCACAAGAAATGCAGGAGCAAACTGGACACAGATCGCTTCCGCCCTCGCAAATATGAAGGATATTGAATTCAAACCGGGTGATACTTCAACTGTTTATGCCTGCAGCACCACAGGCTTCTATAAATCTACAAATGCAGGAACAACTTTCGTAACAACAGCTACCGGCCTTCCAGCCGCTGCTTCTGTTTCCCGTTTATCCATCGCGGTTTCAGCTGCAAACGTTAATTATGTTTATGTACTTGCTGCCAATACTGTTTACGGGTTTCAGGGCTTGTATCGCTCTACCGATAGCGGAAACACTTTTACAACACGTTCAACCACACCGAATCTTTTGGGTTACAGCAATACGGGTGGTGATACCGGCGGACAAGGATGGTATGATCTTGCACTGGCTGTTTCTCCCTTAAATGCTGATCAGGTAATGGTGGGCGGAGTAAATATGTGGCGTTCCACAAATGGCGGAACTAACTGGACTCTCAATGCGCACTGGACTGGATCCGGAGCGCCTTATGTACATGCTGATATTCACGCAATAGAATTTTTACCCGGAAGCGGAACTACTATTTTTTCAGGAAATGATGGAGGACTTTTCAGAACAACTACGAGCGGAACTTCCTGGAGTGATTTGAGCAATGGCTTGCAAATCGCACAGATCTACCGTATAGGAAATTCCGCTACAAATTCCAATCTCCTCATCACTGGATGGCAGGATAACGGCACCAACCGCTACAATGCAGGGCCATGGTCTGAAGTACTTGGTGGCGACGGAATGGAAGCCATTATCGATTTTACAAATGCAAATGTTCAATACGGAGAATTGTACTATGGAGATATTTACCGAACACTTACAGGGGGTAATTTAACAACCAATATCGTTGCAAGTGGCGGAACAGGCGTAAATGCTGACGGAGAATGGGTTACACCATACATTATGAATCCACAGCGCGCTACAACGCTGCTTGTCGGAAAAGCTCAGGTTTACCGATCCCGGAATCGTGGAGGTTCGTGGGCTCAGGTAGGAACAATCTCAGCCGGAACCGGTAGCCTGGTTGCTATGGCTTATGCGCCTTCTGATAGTAATTATATTTATGCAGCTAAAATGGACAGGTTTTATACCTCCACAACCGGAACATCTTTTGTGGACCGTACTGCAGGACTGCCTGTTACTTCTGCTGCAATATCTTACATTGCCGTTTCTTCGTTAAATCCTCAGCATGTTTGGGTGACTTTTTCGGGTTATTCAGCAGCAAACAAGGTTTGGTTTTCTGCAAATGCCGGAGCAACCTGGACAAACTACACAACAGGTCTTCCGAACATTCCAGCCAACTGTATCGTTTATCACAATACTTCTGCGAATGATGGCTTATACGTAGGTACAGATGTAGGTGTTTATTACCGCGACAACAGTGCAGCCTCCTGGGTTTCATACAGTACAGGACTTCCGAATGTGATCGTTAGAGAACTGGAAATTCAATATGGTGTTTCCAAATTAAGAGCTGCAACTTTTGGTCGTGGTGTATGGGAAAGCGATTTGTTTTCTGTTGGAACGGCCTTGCCTGTTGCCGATTTTACAACTCCCCGCACAAATATCTGTGTTGGAAATTGCATCAACTTTACAGACCTTACAGCAAACTCCCCGATATCATGGTCATGGACTTTCACAGGCGCTGCGACTACAACTTCAACGTTACAAAACCCAACAGGTATCTGCTACAATACGGCCGGAACCTACCCTGTAACTCTTGTCGCTACTAATGTGAACGGAAGCAATACGATCACAAAAACGGCATACATCACAGTCACTGCTCCCGGTGCTTTACCACTGGCAGAAGGATTTGAAGGAGCAACGTTTGTTCCCGCAGGCTGGATCCTGAATGATCCGGATGCTGATGCTTTTACTTGGATCAGGGTGAATGGCGCCGGACTGGGAGGTTTCTCCGCTTCTGCTTCCGCAACACAAATGAATAACTATAGCCCGCCAACAAGTATCATCGGAACCATTGACGAATTACTGACTCCGAAGTATTCCTTTTCAGCGGTTTCTACAGCAACACTTACGTTTGACGTCGCCTATGCGAGATACAATGCAACGTACACCGATTCGTTACGTGTTCTTGTAAGTACTGATTGTGGCGTATCATGGACATCCGTTTATAGCAAAGGTGGTTTCACCGGATTACAAACCGCACCTGATATCAATTCCGCCGCATTCGTTCCTACGAATACACAGTGGAGAACAGAAACCATCAGCATGACTCCGTATGCAGGTCAGGCGAATGTCATGGTTAAGTTTCAGAATTATTCCGGCTGGGGCCAGATGATGTACCTGGATAATATCAACCTCAGCGGAGCAGCAGCTCCTGTTGCAAGTGTGAACATTACTTCAAGTGACGCCGATAATATTATTTGTGCCGGTACATCTGTCACCTTCACGGCTACACCAACTAACGGAGGAACAACTCCAACTTATCAATGGCAGGTGAATGGAGTGAACGTGGGAACAGGCGGAACAACCTATACAACCACCACTTTAACCTCCGGACAGACCGTTACCTGTATTATGACCTCCAGTCTTTCGGGAGTTTTGGGTAGCCCTGATACATCAAATCCGATCACCATGACAGTGAATCCAGTTCCGGCAACTCCAACCGCCGGCAGCAGTTCACCTGATTGTGTAGGTTCTACAATTAGTTTGACCGCGAACACCGTGGCAGGTGCAACCTACAGCTGGACAGGCCCTGCTTCATTTACATCTACTCTGGAAGATCCCACAAGACCTTCAGCCACCACTGCCATGGCAGGAACATACTCAGTAACTGTTACTGTGGGTGGATGTACGAGTGCAGCTGGAACAACCACAGTAGTTGTAAATCCTGTTCCTGCAGCACCAACAGCCGGAAGCAGTTCCCCTGTTTGTATCGGAAGCACCATCAATTTCACTGCGAATACCATTGCAGGCGCCACATATGCTTGGACAGGACCGGCCGCATTTACCTCTGCGCTTGAAGATCCTACACGTCCAACCGCAACAGCTGCAATGGCGGGAACATATTCTGTTACTGTAACAGTAGGAGGATGTACAAGTACTGCGGGTACAACAACAGTAGTGGTGAATCCATTACCTGCAGCCCCAACCGCCGGAAGCAATACTCCAGTTTGTACAGGAAATGCAATCAATCTGACTTCAACAACGGTTGCCGGAGCAACATACAGCTGGACAGGACCTGCTTCATTTACATCTACTCTGGAAGATCCCACAAGACCTTCAGCAACAGCAGCAATGGCAGGAACTTATTCGGTAACAGTTACCGTAGGCGGATGTACAAGTACGGCTGCCACAACAACTGTAGTAGTGAATGCCACGCCTGCAGCACCAACGGCGGGAAGCAGTTCACCTGATTGTGTGGGTTCAACTATAAGCTTAACATCTAATACTATTGCCGGAGCAACATATAGTTGGACCGGACCGGCAACATTTACATCTGCTTTAGAAGATCCAACGCGTCCTTCTGCAACAGCAGCAATGGCTGGAACATACTCGGTAACAGTTACTGTAGGTGGTTGCACAAGTGCCGCAGGAACAACTACAGTAGTTGTGAATGCAGTTCCGGCAGCACCTACAGCTGGAAGCAGTTCTCCTGACTGTGTAGGATCAACCATCAGTTTAACAGCAAATACCATTGCGGGTGCTACTTATAGCTGGACTGGACCTGCTGCATTTACATCAGCTCTGGAAGATCCAACGCGTCCTTCTGCAACTGCTGCAATGGCGGGAACCTATTCCGTAACAGTTACTGTAGGAGGTTGTACAAGTGTAGCAGGAACCACAACGGTGGTTGTTAATCCAACTCCTTCAACTCCTGTAGCAACTGCTACATCACCAGTTTGTGAAGGGGCTAATATTACTTTGTCAACGCCAAATGTAGGAGGGGCAACATATTCCTGGACAGGACCAAATGCATATACTGCAGGTGTCCGCCTTCCTCCGGCATTCGCTTCTTCACTTGCGTCAGCGGGAACATACTCCGTTACTGTAACAGTAGGAGGTTGTACAAGCTCAGCGGGAACAGCAACCGTTATTGTTAACCCAATCCCTGCCGCACCTGTAGCAGGTAGCAATTCACCTGTTTGTACCGGAAGCCCTATTAATTTAACTTCTACCACGGTAAGTGGCGCGACTTATTCATGGACAGGCCCATCCACCTTCACATCTTCATTGGAAGATCCAATTCGTCCATCAGCAACTACAGCCATGGCAGGAACCTATTCAGTTACTGTAACTGTTTCAGGTTGTACCAGTCCGGCCGGAACAACTGTTGTAGCGGTTAATTCAACCATCGCTCCTTCAGTAGCAATAGCAGCAAGTCCGGGTACAACAATTTGCTCCGGAACTTCAGTTACTTATACGGCTTCACCATCCGGTGGAGGTGCGTTGCCAACATATCAATGGCAGATTAATGGAATCAATGCAGGAACAGGAGGAGCAAGTTTTACAAGTTCAACATTGAATAATAGTGATGTAGTGACTTGTATTATGACTTCCAGTTCATCTTGTGCTAGTCCTTTAACTGCGACCAGCAACAGTGTTACTATGGTGGTTAATCCGACGTTAACACCTGCTGTGTCAATAGCGATTACTTCAGGGACAAATCCTACCTGCTCGGGAGTTCCTGTTGGATTTACTGCGACTGCCACGAACGGTGGAACCACACCGGTATTTGCATGGCAAGTCAATGGATCTGCCGCAGGATCCGGATCAACATTCACATCATCTTCACTCAATAACGGTGATGTTATAACGTGCGATTTGAGTTCTTCCGAGATTTGTGCATTGCCTGTAACTGTGAGCAGCAGTGGAACTACAATGGTTGTGAATCCAACGCCGGCAACTCCGGTGATCACACAATCAGGAACAACTCTTACTTCCAGCGCTGCAACAGGAAACCAGTGGTACCTGAATGGAACATTAATTCCGGGAGCAACCGCTCAAACCTATGAGATCACATCAAATGGAAATTACACTGTTGTGGTAACAAGCGGACCATGTGCTTCAGCTTCGTCAAATACAATCTCTGTAATCGATACGAGCGTGGATCCATTGGTTGCAGAGTTTGGATTAACAGTTTATCCGAATCCAAACGATGGTAATTTCAATATCACTTTCAGTGTTGCTGAACGCTCCGATTACCTCATCGAGTTAAAGAATGTTCTCGGACAAATCATATTCAGCGATAAGCTGCTTGATTTTAATGGAACATACAGCAAAGCGCTTAACGTAGAGAAATACGGAAAAGGAATGTACACGATCTCACTCACAAATTCGAAGAATGAAACAGTGAAGAAAGTAGTGGTGTACTAAGATAAAATTTTGATTTTTGAAAACGCCTGTGGGGTCAATCCTGCAGGCGTTTTTATTTGCCTGTGAAGCGCATTGGAACGACTTATTAAGGATTTTGTCTAAATATGGAAATAACTGATGGCTGCTGAGCATAAAACCTTAAATTTGTCATGCAAAATTTGGGTTATTCCAAAAGAAATCCTAAAATTGATGCCTGAAACACAAATTTTAATACTCTTTCTATGCCGGTAAACCCAAGTACCCCTGTCGATTTCTTTCCAATGGTATTGATGTTTATCGTCGCACTCGGATTTGTTGCCACCACGCTTGTTGTTACCCATAAGCTGGGTCCGAAAAGAAAATCAAAAATTAAAGAAGACACTTTTGAATGCGGTATCGAAGTTCAGGGCAATGCCCGTCTTCCTTTTTCTATTAAATATTTCCTGGTTGCTATCCTCTTCGTTTTGTTTGATGTGGAGGTGATTTTCATGTATCCATGGGCTGTTAATTTTAAAGAACTCGGTATTACCGGATTCCTTGAAATGTTAACGTTTGTTGGCTTTTTACTCGTTGGCTTCTATTATATTATCAAAAAAGGGGCATTAAAATGGGAGTAATTATTAAGTAAGTCTATACGTTCTTTGCCTTATCCATAACGAAATGATCAGATTTGCCGCAATCATAATTATTCAGTTTTTTCTAACGTTTTCCGCTTCGGCTCAAAATAATAATGCTGTTTCATTTTGCGGAAAAACAGGAAACATCACCATGACCTGGGATGAATTTACTGCCTGCAAAAAAGAGATCATTTCTACAGATATAAAAGTTCAGGTGGGATCTTTCATCCTGTTTGTGCCTAAAAACGAAAAGAAAGATTCAACCATGATCGAGTTTCAGATCAAGGGAAATCTCTTTAACAAACAGGCAAAGGAAACGATTGAAAAACTGCACAAGGATAAAAAGCTTGGTAAAAAACTCGTGATTGAAGCTGTTGAGGTGTTGGAAAGCGGAAAACCAGCGAGAAAAGTTACCGGACTTACAATCACACTTAATTAATTTTTTCTCAGTTGAACAAGGCTGAGAATGAGAGGAGAAAAATGAGCACAGAAGATAAATCAAAAGTAGATATTGTTTCAGCCCCTCCGGGAATTGAAGGCCCCGGTTTCTTTGCGACCCGCATTGATAAAGTTGTGGGGATGGCACGCGCTAATTCATTATGGCCTTTGCCTTTCGCAACTTCATGTTGTGGTATTGAGTTCATGGCAACCATGGCTTCCACCTATGACCTTGCCCGATTTGGATCGGAACGCCTAAGTTTCTCGCCACGTCAGGCCGATTTGCTGATGGTGATGGGTACGATCTCAAAAAAAATGGGACCTGTTCTTCGTCAGGTTTACGAACAAATGGCTGAACCTAAATGGGTTTTGTCGATGGGTGCATGTGCATCCAGCGGCGGGATTTTCGATACGTACAGCGTTTTACAGGGTATCGATAGAATCATTCCTGTGGATGTTTATATTCCCGGATGTCCTCCGCGTCCTGAACAAGTGCTGGATGGCATTATGCAGATTCAGAAACTCGTGGAGAGCGAATCAATCAGAAGAAGAGATTCACCGGAATACCAGGCGCTAATGGACAAATACGGTATAGAATAGTATGGAGAAAGAACTTTTATTGACTACGGTTCAGGAAAAGCTAAGGGCGAATTTCGGAGACAAACTCATTGCTTCCGAAATGATCATGGACTATCCCTGTTTTACTGTTGAAAGAAACAGCATTGAAGAAATCGTTCGCTTTTTGTACAATGACGAAGAGCTGGCTTTTCAATATCTCACTACGTTAGGAGGATTACATTTCCCTGATAATAAAGGAAAAGAACTTGGAGTGATGTACATGCTTCACAATCTTCCTAAAAATTTACGCATCCGGTTAAAAATATATTTTCCAATCAGCGATCCTGCTGTTCCAACTATTACAACCGTATTTTCTGCGGCTAACTGGATGGAGCGAGAAACCTATGATTTTTACGGTGTCATTTTCACAGGACACCCAAATCTGAAAAGGATTTTGAATATGGATGAAATGACCTATCATCCGATGAGGAAAGAATATCCTCTGGAGGATGGGACGCGTGAAGATAAAGACGACAGGTATTTCGGCAGATAGACCCTTCCAGATTCTCACAAGAAAATGGAGCAAACAAAAACAGAATGAGTAACAAGGAAACAGACATACAAATAGCCGAGAAGGAATATTCAACGCTTAACCTCGGCCCTACACATCCTGCTACCCACGGGATTTTTCAGAATGTTTTAAAGATGGATGGTGAGATCATTATGTCGTCCGAATCTACCATCGGTTACATTCACCGTGCTTTCGAAAAGCTTGCAGAGCGCCGTCCCTACTACCAGATCACTCCCATCACCGACAGGATGAATTATTGCTCATCACCAATCAATAACATGGGTTGGCACATGACAGTAGAAAAACTGATCGGCATTGAAATTCCAAAACGCGTTCAATACATGCGCGTGATCATCATGGAGCTTGCCCGCATTTCCGATCATATTATTTGCAACAGTGTTATCGGTGTTGATACCGGTGCAATGACAGGTTTCCTTTACATCTTTCAGATGCGTGAAAGGATCTATGATATTTATGAAGAATTATGTGGAGCCCGTTTAACAACCAACATTGGCCGTATTGGCGGACTTGAAAGAGATTTCACTCCGAAAGCCTGGGATCTTCTCGAAAAGTTCCTGGTTGATTTTCCTCCGGCCTTGAAAGAATTCGAGAACCTATTAATGCGCAACAGAATTTTTATGGATCGTACCATCGCGTGCGGACCAATAAGCGCAGAACGTGCATTGAACTATAGTTTCTCCGGTCCTAACCTTCGCGCTGCAGGAGTGGATTACGATGTGCGCGTGATGAATCCGTATTGCTCTTACGAAGAGTTTGATTTTATTATTCCCGTTGGAACTCATGGCGATACATACGATCGTTTTATGGTGCGTCAGGAAGAGATGTGGCAAAGTGTGGAGATCATCAAACAAGCCATTCAGAAAATCAAAAAAGAACCTGCCGGCATTTTTCATGCAGATGTTCCTGAGTTTTTCCTTCCTCCGAAAGAAGAAGTTTACAACAACATGGAAGCATTGATCTATCACTTTAAAATTGTGATGGGCGAAACGGAAATTCCTAAAGGCGAAGTATATCATGCTGTGGAAGGCGGAAATGGCGAATTAGGTTTTTACCTGATCAGTGACGGAGGAAGAACCCCTTATCGTTTGCACATGCGCAGACCATGCTTTATTTATTACCAGGCTTATGCCGAAATGATCAAAGGGGGCTTGTTGTCGGATGCGATCCTGACCATGAGTAGTATGAATGTGATCGCGGGAGAATTAGACGCTTAAACTATATTTATGAAAATCAGAACAATCGCAGCCGCATTATTTATTGGAACAAGCACATTTTCTTTTGCGCAATTTACAAATTGCAAAGTAGAGGATATCACCAAACTGAAAGCCGGAACACTTACCGTTGCTTTGAGCAATGATGAAGAATCCACTAAAGAGATCGCTGCTCTTGTGGCTACTTCCTGGACTGCAAGCAAATACAATGTCATCAAAAAATCGGAGCTGGAAGCATTCGTGAAAGCGAATCCGGAAAATCATATCTTGATGTACCTGATGGACAATGATGTACAAGTCACCTACAAAAGTTCAGGAAGCAGAAGAACTTTTCAGGTTGGGGATGCGCTTGTCTTGGTCGAAAATGCGAAAAAGATCAAAAAATTGAAAGTTACGGATGCAATGGCCTATAGCTTCATTGATGTTGACCTGGGCGCTGCGGATGCTGCTGCCGAATTCAAACGAGAGGTTGGAGAGTTGAACGCAATCATGATAATGCCAAATCTTACGGACGACAAAATCGGTAAATGGAAAGTTCCTACTATGAGTCAGCAGGAGATTAAAGGAAAAGAATTGTGGGTTTCTGAAAGCGATTTGAATACAAAAGATGATCTGGCGAAAATGAAAGCAGCCTACAATCCGAATAAATTCAAAGTTGTAAGTAAAGATGAGATCGCCAAAGCGATTACTGAAAAAAGAAAAGACATCGTTTACCTTGCAGCAGTAGAATATCAGGCCGGCGCCTACATGTTCATCGTACACGCAGCAACAGATAATAAAGCATTGTTTTTCATGGGCGGAACGAAAGGCTTCGATTCAAAATCTTTAGAAAAAATAAAGAACAATAAAACCTACGGGCAATAAAATTATAAAATCGAAGCGCTCTCTCCTCTCCTTTTGAGAGGGGCAGAGGCTAAGGTCAAAAGACTTATAATGGCAGAAGAAATTAAATTTTCCGAAGAATCTCTCGCACTGGTTCACAAGATCATGAAGCGCTATCCGGATGGTAAGCACAAATCAGCATTGTTGCCGGTATTGCACATTGCGCAAGCTGAGTTTGGCGGATGGTTAAGCCCGCAGACCATGGATTACGTTGCTTCTGTTTTGAACATCAAGCCGATCGAAGTATTCGAAGTGGCATCCTTTTATTCCATGTACAATTTAAAGCCGGTTGGAAAATGCCTGCTTGAAGTATGTCGCACCTCTTCCTGCTGGGTACGCGGAGCTGAAGATGTGGTTCGACACCTGGAGAAAAAACTTGGAATCAAAGAAGGGGAAACAACTGCTGATGGAATGTTCACCATCAAAACTGTGGAATGCCTGGGCAGCTGCGGAACCGCTCCCATGATGCAAGTTGGAGCTTCGTTCCATGAGAATCTTACCATGGATAAAGTTGATTCGATTCTTGCAGATTACAAAGCGGAAGGAAAACGAAAAGCATACACTGATCACGATTATAAAAATACAATCTAGTGGGAAAAAAACTACTAATACACAACGACAAAGTTCCTGGAATTGCAACACTTGAGGTGTATCGCCAGCATGGCGGTTATGCATCGGTGGAGAAGGCATTAAAAACAATGCAGCCAAGTGATGTGTTGGAAGAGGTAAAGAAATCCGGGCTTCGCGGTCGCGGAGGTGCAGGTTTCCCGACAGGAATGAAATGGAGCTTCCTTGCAAAACCGGAAGGTGTTGAGCGTTACCTTGTTTGTAATGCTGATGAATCGGAGCCGGGAACTTTCAAGGATCGCTACTTAATGGAAGTTATTCCTCACGCCTTAATTGAAGGAATGATCACTTCGAGTTATGCATTAGGAGCAAAATCATCTTACATCTATATCCGTGGAGAATACTTTTATGTGGCCCGCATTCTTGAGAAGGCGATAGAAGAAGCTTATGCTGCAGGACTATTAGGAAAAAATATCTTGGGCAGTAACTTCTCCCACGACTGCTATGTGCAGGTTGGTGCAGGTGCATACATCTGTGGTGAAGAAACAGCCTTGCTTGAATCGCTGGAAGGAAAACGTGGAAACCCGCGTATCAAGCCTCCTTTCCCTGCGATAGCGGGATTGTATGGTTGTCCTACCGTAGTGAATAACGTTGAAACCATTGCTGCTGTTTGTCCGATCATCATGATGGGTGGCGACGAATATGCAAAAATCGGGATCGGAAGAAGCACAGGAACAAAACTGATCTCTGCTTCCGGACATATCAACAAACCCGGTGTTTACGAAATTGAACTCGGTTTGCCTGTTGAAGAATTCATTTATTCAGATGAATATTGCGGAGGCATCATCAACGGGCGGAAATTAAAAGCGGTTGTTGCAGGTGGTTCTTCTGTACCGATACTTCCTGCTGATCTTATTTTAAAAACCGATAAAGGCGAGCCTCGTTTAATGAGCTACGAATCATTGAGTGAAGGTGGATTTGTATCCGGATCCATGCTGGGATCAGGCGGATTTGTTGTGTATGATGAAACAACAAGCATTGTAAAAAACCTTTACACCTTCGCGCGTTTCTATCATCATGAAAGCTGCGGACAATGTTCTCCTTGTCGCGAAGGAACCGGATGGATGGAGAAAATCCTTCACCGCATCATTGAAGGACACGGCAAACCAAGTGACATTGATTTGCTTTGGGACATTCAGCGCAAGATAGAAGGAAATACAATTTGCCCATTGGGTGATGCAGCTGCATGGCCTGTTGCCAGCGCAATCCGTCACTTCCGCTCTGAGTTTGAAGAATACATTAATAATCCGAAAGGAATTAAAGATGTTAAACATTATTATAACATTAATCAAACATTATAAGGAATAAGGTAAAAGGAAAAAGATAAAAGGGAAAGACAAAAAGCAATAAGTTAAGTTAGAAGAGGAACTGTTAGAAATTAAAAGTAAAAAACAAAAGGAAAAAGACAAAAAGGCTCTCTCAAATTAATATTTTTTAAAAAATATGGAGAGATCTAGATTTGAATTAGGTGAAAGATGTTTTCAACTTTCACTGTTGATTCTCAAAGAAATTGAGAATATGAAAGGAAATAAACTTCCATATTCTTTAATTGATCAAATGGTTAGATCTGTTACTTCTGTAGGGGCAAATGTAATTGAAGGGCAGGGCAGTGGGACTACAAAGGAGTTGATACGATATTATAGAATCGCATTGAAGTCTGCAAACGAATCTAAATATTGGATACGACTTGTACTTGAAAGTTTTGAATTAACGCAAAACAAAAACTTATTAATTGCGAAACAAGAATTAGAAGAATTATCAAAGATTATTGCGAGTATTATTATTAAATTGAATATGAAAATTATTGCTTAAACGAATCATTTGGCTTTTGCCTTATTCCTTTTACCTTATTTTAGAATATGAAAGTTACAATAGACGGAAAAAGCATAGAAGTACCTGAAGGAACAACCATCCTGCAGGCTGCACGTTTGATTGGTGGAGATATCGTTCCACCCGCAATGTGCTTCTATACTAAATTGAAAACAAGCGGTGGATATTGCCGTACATGCATCGTAAAAGTGAGCAAAGGTTCTGAAAAAGATCCGCGCCCGATGCCGAAACCTGTGGCTTCCTGTCGTACCACCGTGATGGATGGAATGGAAGTGCAAAACATTACTTCTCCTGAATTACTGGAAGCGCGTAAAGGGGTTGTTGAATTTCTTCTCATTAATCATCCGTTGGATTGTCCTATTTGCGACCAGGCTGGCGAATGTCATTTACAGGATCTTGGCTATGAACATGGCCTTGCAAAAACCCGCTACGATTTCAAGCGCCGGACTTTCAACATGATCGATATCGGTCCTTACATAAAACTTCACATGACCCGTTGCATTCTTTGCTACCGCTGTGTGAAAGTGGCGGACCAAATCACCGATGACCGAGTGCATGGTGTGATGAACCGAGGTGATGTTTCCGAGATCAGCACATACATTCAGAATGTAGTTGGAAATGATTTTTCAGGAAATGTAATTGATGTGTGTCCGGTTGGGGCATTGACCGACAGAACATTCCGCTTCACAAGCAGAGTGTGGTTTACAAAGCCAATGGATGCTCACCGTAATTGTACGAAATGCTGCGGTAAAACCGCTATCTGGCTGAAAGGCGATGAGGTGCTTCGTGTTACTGCCCGCAAGGATCAGTGGGGTGAAGTGCATGACTGGATTTGCAATGAATGTCGTTTTGAAAAGAAACAATTAAGCGACTGGGTAGTTGAGAAACCAACGCATATCGACCGTCATTCCGTGATCTCACAAAATCATTACGAAAGCCTGGCGACATTAAAACTAGACATCGGCAAACAACAGAAACAACTGGGCGTTAAGAAATAATTCCCGCAAAAGGGAACAACCAAAAGAGAATATGGAATTAAATTTTATCATTTATAAATCAATCATGGTGCTTGCGATCTTCGCCATCACTTTGCTGATCGCAACCTATAGCACATATGCAGAGCGCAAGGTTGCTGCATTCCTTCAGGATCGTGTAGGACCTGACCGTGCAGGCCCTTTTGGAATCCTTCAGCCGCTTGCCGATGCTGTGAAAATGTTCATGAAGGAAGAAATGATCCCGAGTGTTTCCAATAAAGCATTATTCATTATTGGTCCCGGGCTTTGTATGCTAACAGCTTGTATGACCGGAGTTGTTATTCCCTGGGGAAGCTCCCTGAATATCGGTGGAACAAACTATCCTTTGCAGATCACTGATGTGAACATTGGAATTCTTTATTTATTCGGAGTTATTTCATTGGGTGTTTATGGAATCATGATCGGTGGCTGGGCTTCCAATAATAAATATTCATTGCTTGGTGCGATCCGCGCTTCTTCCCAAATGATCAGCTATGAAGTTGCGATGGGGCTTTCCATTATTGCTTTGGTTATGACAACCGGAACTTTGAGTCTTGGTGAGATCGCAGCACAGCAGCATGGATGGCACTGGAATGTGTTGATTCAGCCGCTCGGATGTCTGATCTTTATCATCTGCGCTTTCGCTGAAACCAATCGCGCTCCTTTCGATTTACCTGAATGTGAAACAGAATTGGTTGGTGGTTATCATACGGAATACAGCTCCATGAAACTTGGATTTTTTCTCTTCGCAGAATACATCAACATGTTCATTTCTTCTGCAGTGATCTCCACGTTTTACTTCGGTGGATACAACATGCCACTCATCGGTCGTTGGATCGAAAGTCCAAACTTGTTAGCTGTTTTAGGCGTTGTTTTCCTTTTTATGAAGATCTTCTTTTTCATCTTCTTCTTTATGTGGGTTCGCTGGACATTACCACGTTTCCGCTACGATCAGTTGATGAATTTAGGCTGGAAAATATTAATACCTTTGTCCATCTTAAACATTGTGTTAACGGGCGCCTGGATGATGAGACACGAAATTTTAGCCCTGTTTTAAGCGTATAATTAACTGTGCCAATTGAATTAAAATGCAATTAACAAATAGATCAAAAGTTGTAGTTAAAAAGGAAATGACCTTTGTTGAAAGGTTATATCTTCCTGCGATCTTCAGCGGGATGTGGATCACCTTCACTCACTTGTTCAAGAAAACACCAACTATTAAATATCCGGAACAGACGCGTGAATACAGCAAGATCTACCGTGGACAGCATGTTCTGAAACGAGATGAAATAGGAGCGGAACGCTGCACTGCCTGCGGTTTATGTGCTGTAGCTTGTCCTGCAGAAGCAATCACAATGGTTGCTGCAGAACGTCAGCCCGGAGAGGAGCACTTATACCGCGAAGAGAAATACGCAGCTAAATACGAGATCAACATGCTGCGCTGCATCTTTTGCGGTGACTGCGAAGAAGCTTGTCCGAAGGAGGCAATTTTCCTTACCGACAGAAAAGTGGATTCTTTTTACACTCGGAATAAATTCATCTACGGAAAAGACATTCTTGTTGAAGGAGTTGAAAAAGATAAACGGGTGGATGTAAGTAAGCGTGAAACTACCGCTGTAGCTGATTTTAAGGATCTGAAGAATTTACAGCACAATAAATTATTTGATAAGAAAAAATAGTTGAGCCCTGAGATCACATTGGTCTCTTGCCTCAACAAACAATAACTGTATGATCACACAATACCTGTTTTATTTTCTGTCTTTCCTGGCGATCATGTTCGCGATCATGACAGTTGCTACCAAGAATCCGGTACACAGTGTACTTTATCTAGTACTTACTTTTTTCACCATCGCCGGTCACTATGTGTTGTTAAATGCGCAATTCCTTGCTGCCGTACACGTGATCGTTTATGCCGGTGCCATTATGGTGCTGTTCCTCTTCGTGATCATGTTGCTGAATCTAAATAAAGAAGCAGAACCTCATAAAAGTATTTGGCTGAAAGCCTCCGCGGTTATCGCTTCAGGGTTATTGCTGATCGTATTGGTTGGTTCATTGCGTGGCGCAGAAACACTTGCTCCTGCAAATGCATTCGATCCGAATATCGGACTGATCGAAAATTTAGGTAAAACATTGTTCAACGATTTTCTTCTCCCTTTCGAAGTGTCATCAATCCTCTTGCTTGCTGCAATGGTTGGGGCAGTGATGCTGGGTAAAAAAAATATTAAATAAACATACGTCATGACATCAGTATTCTCTACCGTTCCGATTACCTGGTATATCATGTTAAGTGCTGTGTTATTCTCTATCGGAGTTGCAGGAGTTCTTTTCAGAAGAAATGCGATCATTATTTTTATGTCGATTGAGTTAATGTTGAATGCAGTCAATTTATTGTTGGTTGCTTTTTCAAGTTATCTTTCTGATAGTAAAGGACAGGTTTTCGTGTTTTTTATTATGGCGGTGGCTGCTGCCGAAGTGGCCGTGGGACTTGCGATCCTGATGATGGTTTATCGTAACAGTAAATCATCCGATATCAATTCATTGAACAAATTAAAATGGTAAGGCATCTTTTGATACTTACTACTTGATACTTAATACTTTTTAAAAATTATGATCAAACTTGTTTACCTGGTTCCGCTTCTTCCCCTGATCGGCTTTCTGATCATCGGTTTATTCGGAAAAAAATTATCGAAAAGCACTGTAGGAATTATCGGCAGCGGAGTGATCTTAGGAGCATTCGCTATTGCAATTGGTATCTTCATTGAACTGACCGGCAGCGTTGAAAAGTCCCACACGATCGATCTTTTCAGCTGGATCTCCGCCGGAAAACTTTCCATTCCATTTTCATTTCTTATCGATCCGCTTTCTTCTTTGTTCCTATTGATTATTACCGGAATTGGTTTTCTTATTCATGTGTACTCCGCAGGATATATGAGCCACGATGAAGGATTCTCCCGCTTTTTCGCTTACCTGAATCTCTTTATTTTCTTCATGTTACTGCTCGTCCTGGGTTCCAATTACCTGATCATGTTCGTTGGCTGGGAAGGTGTTGGATTGTGCTCTTACCTCCTGATTGGCTTCTGGTTCAAGAACACTGCTTATAACAACGCTGCGAAAAAAGCATTTGTTATGAATCGTATTGGTGACCTTGGATTTCTTCTGGGCATCATCCTGATTTATGTAACCTTCGGTAGCATTGGCTACAAGGAAGTTTTTATTCAGGCAAATAATTACATCGGTGATGAATCGGTTATTACTGCGATCTGTTTATTGTTATTTATTGGCGCCATGGGAAAAAGTGCTCAGCTGCCTTTGTATACGTGGCTACCAGATGCGATGGCCGGCCCGACTCCTGTATCTGCATTGATCCACGCCGCTACCATGGTAACTGCGGGTATTTATATGATCGCCCGTTCAAACATTTTGTATACCCTTTCTCCGGATGCCATGTATGTGGTTGCTATCGTTGGTGCTTGTACTGCTCTGTTTGCTGCAACGATCGGTCTTGCTCAGAACGATATTAAAAAAGTACTTGCTTATTCAACGGTTTCACAATTAGGATATATGTTCCTTGCCCTCGGGATTGGTGCTTATACCGGTGCTGTATTTCATGTGATGACACATGCATTTTTCAAAGCCTTGTTATTCCTTGGTGCCGGAAGTGTGATTCACGCAATGAGTGGAGAGCAGGACATCCGCAGTATGGGAGGATTGAAAAAATACCTGCCGGTTACTCAGATCACCTTCTTTATCGGAACACTCGCAATCGTTGGAGTACCGGGCTTCTCAGGATTTTTCTCAAAAGATGAGATTCTCGCACATGCCTGGGAGCACAATAAATTGCTTTGGATCATGGGGATTCTTGGGGCTGCCATGACAACCTTCTACATGTTCCGTGTTTACTTCCTTACGTTCAAAGGAGAATTCAGAGGAACCAAAGAACAACTTCATCACCTGCATGAATCACCAAAAAGTATGACCATTCCTTTAGTGGTGCTGGCAGTGCTTTCTATCGTTGGAGGATTTGTTGGAATTCCTGCAGCATTGCATGGAACTCATTTCCTTGAACATTTCCTGGCGCCGGTTTTTGCAGATTCTTCCATTCGTATGGTTCATTCCATTTCACATGAAACAGAATACATGCTGATGGGTATCGCCATATTCGTAGTGGCCATTTCTGCCGGATACGCATATAAAGTTTATGTTCAGAATAGAACGGTTCCTGTTCCTGAAGAGTCAGCTCTTACCCCATTGCATAAATTGGCGTATAAAAAATATTGGGTGGATGAATTGTATGAAAATGTCTTTACCAAACCATTGAATATGATTTCACTTGGTTTTCACAAAGTGATGGACAATCAGATCGTTGACGGAGTTGTTAATGGAACCGGTTCATTTGTGACATGGTCTGGAAGCATTATACGCAAAGCACAAACAGGAAATATCGGTTTCTATATTTTCGTGATGGTGATCAGCATCGTTCTGATCTTAATGACAAGGTTGTTTTAAATTAGAATCACTTTAAGAATTTTTACACAGATATATGATCACAATACTACTCATATTTTTTCCTTTGGTCGCGGCAATGCTTTTGTTGCTGGTGAAGGGTGAACAGGTTAAAAAGATTGCACTTGCTGCATCGATAATTGAATTGGGAATCTGCGTTTATGCATTGACACAATTTCAGCAAAACGCGACCATTCAGTTCGAAACAAGTTACAACTGGGTTAAATCCATGGGCATCACGTTTCATGTTGGAATGGATGGCATCTCATTATTGCTGGTTCTTCTAACCACAGCCTTGGTTCCTGTGATCATTCTTACTTCATTCAATACCTCTTATAAGAATCCTTCTTTATTCTACTCACTTATCCTTGCCATGCAGTTTGCATTGGTCGGTGTGTTTGTTTCTCTGGATGGATTCCTCTTCTATGTATTCTGGGAGCTTGCCTTGATACCGATCTATTTCATCTGTTTATTATGGGGTGGTGAGAACCGTGCGAAGATCACATTCAAGTTTTTTGTGTACACGTTAGGAGGAAGTCTTTTGATGCTGGGAGCACTGATCTATCTTTATCTTCAAACAGAAGGCAATCATAATTTCTCTATCGCAGCATTGTACAGTGCAGGGCAAAATCTTGACGTCCTTCACCAGGGATATGTATTCTGGGCAATGTTCATGGCCTTCGCGATCAAAATGCCGGTATTCCCTTTTCATACCTGGCAGCCGGATACTTACACTACAGCACCTTCTCAGGGAACGATGCTTCTTTCCGGTATCATGCTTAAAATGGGGACCTATGGTGTGATCCGTTGGTTGTTACCTCTTGCGCCACTCGGAGTGGAACGTTGGGGTAACCTTGCCATTTCACTGGCTGTTATCGGAATCGTATATGCTTCCTGTATCGCAATTGTTCAGAAGGATTTTAAACGACTCATTGCATACTCTTCTATCGCTCACGTTGGTCTTATTGCTGCCGGAATACTTGCAGTGAATGTTCAGGGAATGCAGGGTGCAATGATTCAGATGCTGAGTCATGGTGTGAATGTGGTGGGACTTTTCTTTATTGTCGACATCATTCAAAAGCGCACCAACACAAGAGATATCAGCTTAATGGGTGGTATTCGAACCATCAATCCACAGTTCGCTGTTTTTTTCCTGATCATTTTATTGGGGAGTGTAGCCCTTCCTTTAACAAATGGTTTTATCGGAGAATTTTTATTGCTGAACGGTGTGTATCAATACAATCCATGGATGGCTGCCTTTGCGGGGTTAAGCGTGATTCTCGGAGCTGTATACTTGTTAAGAAGTTATCAGAGTATTATGTTGGGTGAAGCGAATGCCGCTTCTTCCACATTCAGTCCTTTAACAACAAATGAAAAAACAGTACTTGTGTTGATTTGTGGCGCTGTCCTCGTATTCGGAATTTATCCGAAGCCATTGCTTGATATTGCGGAACCTGCAGTGATCAACCTGGTGGAAGGTGTGCGTACGGCAATGGGAAAATAGTTTGAAATAAAAAGATGAATCTGCAAAAAGAGGACTCTCGATTCGCAGAAAAAAAATAACATATGAAGGCATTAATATTACTTTCTTCTTTAGGTGTGATCGCTTTGTTTGCAGAGATCTTCAGTTTTAAAAAGCTGTTGTATCCGCTGGTATTGATTGGTATTGTTACCATTTTTGTGGTAAATATCTTTGACTGGGATACCAATATCACGTATTTCAAAATGATGCGCTATGATAATTTCGCTGTCGCATTTACCTCTGTCATTCTCGTGATTGCTTTCCTCTGGTTCCTTATGTCGGAGAGTTTTTTCAAAGAAGAATCCAGCTTAACCGATCATTTTGCTTTAGTGATCTTTGCGCTTGTCGGAGCTGTGATCATGGTTTCCTACACCAATATGACAATGTTATTTCTTGGGATTGAGATCCTCTCCATTCCAATGTACATTCTTGCAGGAAGTAAAAAGGACGATATATCTTCCAATGAATCGGCATTCAAATACCTGATCATGGGAGCTTTTGCTACCGGATTTCTATTGTTCGGAATTACGCTGATTTACGGAGCTACCGGCTCTTTCGATCTTACTGAAATTGCTGCTGCTGTTTCCAATGGTGCTGCTACTTCTATTTTTTATGCAGGTGTTCTTCTAATGCTCATCGCGATGGCATTTAAAGTTTCAGCTGCTCCTTTTCATTTCTGGGCTCCGGATGTTTATCAGGGTGCACCTACAGTTGTGACGGCATTTATGTCGACAATCGTAAAAACAGCTGCCTTTGCTGCTTTCGTTCGTTTGTTCGGTTCAACATTTATTGGTGTAAGTGAATCATGGGTCAACATTGTTTGGGTAATGGCTGCCTTAACATTATTAACAGGTAACATCACTGCAGTTCTTCAGACAAGCACAAAACGCATGCTGGCCTATTCAAGTGTTGCGCATGCAGGGTACATGTTGCTAGCGCTGATTGCAGGTAATGATTATACATACAGTGCAATTTTGTTTTATGCTTCAGCTTATAGCATTGCTTCCATTGCTACATTTTGTATTGTCGGAATTTTATCGAATGCAAAAGGAACGGATGCCATTGATTCATTCAATGGCCTTGGAAAATCAAATCCTTTTCTTGCATTGGTAATGACGATCGCATTGTTATCGTTGGCCGGGATTCCCCCAACAGCCGGATTCTTTGCGAAGTATTATATTTTTACTGCAGCTTTCCAGGCCGGTTATGCAGGATTGGTGCTAATTGCGATCATTGCTTCTCTTGTAGGGGTGTATTACTATTTCCGTATCCTTATTGCCATGTATTTTAAAGAAGGCACTTCTGAAACAGTTGCAGTGAATCCCTCACATAAATTATTGCTCATCATTATTGCCATCGCCACCATCGTACTTGGATTGTTCCCTGATTTCCTGATCGGGTTGTTGTAATCTCATTCCGGGTCAGGTTAAACGGTTTGAATTTACAACTCGTTGGTTATGGATCCTCAAAGCATTTGGTATTCTCCCTTTTAAATCATCCTTTGCTCCAGAGGAGCTTACTGTTTATAATATAATATCTCAAAACAAAAATAGCGCTCCGTAGGTGCGCACTGTTGTTTTTTCTCAGCTTAGTGACAGATCAGCATTTCAAGCCGTGTATTTGAGTTTACCGCAAAGTCTTAGAAAAGGATTTCATTATTGCAATCCATCCTTTTCTCCGACAATGAAAATCCCTTATATTTGTTTCAGCCCTTTGCGTTCTTTGCGCCTTGCGGAAAATGCTGTTTATGAAATTCAAAGCACCGTCACTCATTGTCCAGATTTTTTTAGGAATGTTCTTCGGAATTATCGTAGGATATTTCTGGAAGGATTTCGCACCTAATCTTCAAATCCTCAGTGATATTTTTATGCGCCTGATCAAAATGGTCATTGCGCCTCTCGTGTTTGCTGTGCTCGTACTGGGCGTTGCCAAAGTAGGCGACTTCAGTTCTGTTGGGAGGATTGGATTAAAAACAATATTATATTTTACTGCTGCGGCGATCGTTGCATTGTTATTGGGATTGCTTCTCGTAAACATTTTTAAACCGGGAATATACATGCATCTCGAGCTTCCTCCTGCTGATGCTCTTACCGGAGTGGAAGCATCAAAAGGTTTTGATCTCAAGAAATTTATTGAACACATGATTCCAACGAGCATCGTTGGTGTGATGGCAACAAATGAAATATTACCGATTGTTGTTTTTGCTTTATTCTTCGGAGTTGCCACTGCATCTATCGGGGCAAAAGGAAAAATAGTGATCGACTTCTTCGACGCTGTTTCTCACGTGATGTTCAAGGTTACAAATTTCGTAATGGCATTTGCACCATTTGGAGTTTTCGGAGCTTTAGCCGCAGTGGTCGCCAAACAGGGACTCGGAGTGCTTGGTGGTTATTTGTATCTGATCGGTTCGTTTTATTTCGGATTGCTGCTCTTTGTTTTTGGTGTGCTCTTTTTGGTGTGCTTTCTCATGCGGATAAAATTTATAAAGCTTCTTAAACAAATCAAAGAACCTGTTTTACTTGCATTCAGCACTGCCAGCTCCGAAGCTGCAATGCCAAAGACCATCGAATCGCTTGAGAAATTTGGCTGTGGCAACCGGATCATCAGTTTTGTACTTCCTCTTGGTTATTCGTTTAACCTGGATGGTTCCATGATGTACATGACTTTTGCTACCGTATTTATTGCCCAGGCTTATGGAATCGATATGAGTGTGGGAGATCAGATTTCCATGCTCCTCATATTGCTTGTCACGAGCAAAGGCATGGCTGGAATTCCAAGAGCGTCCTTTGTTGTAATTGCCGGAATGCTGGCGCACTTTAATATTCCGGTTGAAGGTCTTGCCCTTTTGGTGGGAATCGATCAGATCCTTGATATGGGCCGCTCTGCAACCAATGTGGTTGGAAACGCTGTAGCAACTGCTGTGGTTTCCAAATGGGAAGGAGAACTCTATACTCCTCGGAAAGAACCGGATATTGAAGATGTAAAACTCGATTAAATGGGTGAAGTCTGGGATTTTCTCAAACAGCTTACAGATCCGGAATCCATCATACAATATGGCGGCCTTGCACTTCTTATTTTTGTGGTGTTTGCTGAAACCGGTTTACTGATCGGATTTTTTCTGCCCGGCGATTCTCTCATTTTTATTGCAGGAATGATCTGTGTTTCCCGCCCCGAATTGTTGGGCGTGAGTTTACCTGTTCTTTTACTTTCACTTTCCGCCGCAGCCATTATCGGAAATATCACAGGATATTGGTTTGGATATAAGGTTGGACCAGCGCTTTTCAAACGCAAGGATTCCCTGATTTTCAAAAAACGCTACTTGGACGTAACCAGGGCGTTTTATGATAAAAATGGAGGGAAAACACTTATTATTGGCCGTTTTCTGCCAATAATCCGAACATTTGCTCCTATTCTCGCCGGTGTACTTCGCATTGATTTTAAGATTTTTATGATCTATAACGTAATTGGTGCAGTTGCCTGGATTGGTATTCTGGGCAGCGTCGGTTATTACCTCGGAAGCTATAAATGGGTTCAGGAAAATATCGGTTATATTGTGATCGGACTCATTATCATCACGCTTATTCCTGTCATTACCACTTTTTGGAAGAAGAAAAAAAGGGAGAACGACTGAGTTTCGTTTTCCATTCAATTCAAAATCCTGCCTGTAAACATTGAAATTCTGCCATTCAATAATTGGCCGGAATGCGGTGCAATTTTTTCCGGTAATTCACGCTAGCTAAATGCCAGTTTAATAAATAATTAAGTTCTATGATAAATTTTTACTTTCAAAATAGATTTAGTATGTTTGGTGCCCTGTTAAGGAAAAAGCGGGGCAGATTCGGATTAAATTCATTAAAATTTTGCGTGTATTAACGATAAATCTAAATAATAAACTAAAAATCAAATCAATATGAGTTCTAAAAAATCAACAACATCGGGCGGATTCAATTTTATGTCTGCTTTTGTAGCTATCGTAATCTCTGTGATCATAGCTGAGTTAATTTATTTTTTCATCCTTGGAGCCCCTTCCAATTTCGATGCTGAAGGTCACCCATTGAATGGAAATTTTCTTGGTACCATGTACAAAGGTGGATTCGTGGTACCTCTGTTGATCTCTCTTCTTATCATTATCATCACTTTTTCCATTGAGCGTCTTATCACTATCACCAAAGCCAAAGGGAAAGGAAATGTAACTGCATTTGTTCGTAACATCCAGACAATGGTTGCTAACAAGCAATACAGTGAAGCAATCACAGCTTGCGACAGACAGCAGGGATCACTTGCGAATGTTGTTCGTGCCGGAGTTGAAAGACTTGAGCAGGTTGAAGGTGATTCTTCAATGGATAAAGAAACCAAAACTGCTGCTGTTCAGAAAGAGATTGAAGAAGCTACAGCTCTTGAATTGCCAATGCTATCTAAAAACCTTGTGATTATCACTACTTGTGCAACTATCGCTACTCTTGGGGGTTTGATCGGAACGGTTTTGGGGATGATTCGTTCCTTCGCGGCTCTTGCAAATGCAGGTGCTCCTGATACTACCGCTCTTG
>JALYRR010000246.1 GCA_030855265.1 Bacteroidota bacterium
GCTGAAAAGCACCATCGCAAAAATTGCTGATCACAAAGCAAATAAGCTCATCGAATTACTTCCTGTTTAAATCCCTTGATATAAAATTTATTGTAAATTAGCTTATGCAGTTAAGCGGAGGGATACGTTTGATCCGGATTTATACTTTACCTGTTCGGATAAAACGTTAAAGTAGTTGCATCGCGGTAGAATGCTCTACGACGTCAAAATTAAATCGACAAAACACAGATGTCCCGACAACGATATACCTTAGCCGATCTTCAGGAATACGCTTCCCGATCTGGCGGAAAATGCTTAAGCAATGAGTATGTCAACCTTTCGACTCCATTAAAGTGGCGCTGTGAAAAAGGACATACATGGGATGCAGATTTCCAAATCATCAGACAAGGGGGATGGTGTCCTGCTTGCATGAAATCGCAAAAGGACAAAGAAGAAAAATTAGAAACACTTAGAAAAGTTAGCGAAGAACGCGGTGGCAAATGTTTGGCAAAGGAATATATTAACAACAACACCAAAGTTCAATTCAAATGTAGGGAGGGGCACCTTTGGCTAATGCGGGATAAAGAAATAAAAAATGGGCAATGGTGTCCAAAGTGTGGCATTAAAAGACGAGTAGAAAAAAGGAAAACACCAATCGAAGTTTACAAAAAATACGCTGAGAGCAAGGGGGGAATATTTTTATCTTCTCATTACTCTAACGGTCACGAAAAACTTCTTTGGCAATGTGGCAAGGGTCATCAATGGTCGGCTTCAGGTATCACGGTTATAAATTCTCAGACATGGTGTCCCTATTGTTTAGGGAGATTGAAAAATATTTCCGACATGCAATCGCTGGCAAAAAAAAGAGGAGGCGTTTGCTTATCTAAGAAATATGTCAATTCTACAACAAAATTAAAATGGCAATGTGACAAAGGCCACATTTGGGAATCAGCACCCTACAATATTTGCAGTAACTGTTGGTGTCCTACGTGTGGTTATGTTACAAACGGGGCAAAACAAAATGACAACATTGAAAAATATAAAAAAATTGCAATAAAAAAAGGTGGTCTTCTTTTAACCGACAAGTACATTAATAACACAACACCCATGTTGTGGCAATGTGAAAAGGGACACAAATGGGAAGCCAAAGGAGCAAATGTATTTCATCTGAACTCCTGGTGTCCTTATTGTTTCGACATTAAAATGGGGCGAAAGGTTCGAGAAATATTGATTAAATAAATTCAACCCATTGAGAATTTTTCGATATGCATTCGATCGTAATTCGGATTAGGAAATAAAAAAAGCGATTCCTTGAACGAAGCGCTTTTCTTTTATCTAAATGCGTTTGAAAACAATTACCAGCTTCCTCCGGATCCACCGCCACCAAATCCACCGCCGCCAAATCCACCGAACCCTCCTGAAGAACCTCCTCCGAATCCACCTCCACGGCCACCGAAACCTGAACCAAGAATAAATCCGGCAGCACCCATCGTCATCCCACCACCGCGACCACCTTTGCTTGAACGAAAAACCATAAAAAGGATGAGTAGAATAATTGGAATGATAACTCCCATAGGTAGTTTTTTATCCTTCTTCTTACCATATTGATCAGAGTTGTATTCTCCTATCGCAAGTGCCATTAAAACATCTGTTCCTTTATCAAGGGCGGAATAATAATCCCCTTTCTTCAGATCGGGAAACATTTCTTCTTCACGGATACGTTTTGTAGTAAGATCGGGAATTGCTCCTTCCAGGCCGTAACCAACTGCTATATGTAAATAATGTTTTTGTCCTTCGGTATCAGTAGGCTTCACTAGAATGACTACGCCATTATCAGATTTCCCCTGTCCAACTCCCCATTTCTGACCGAGTTCGGTGGCATAGGTCCAGGGTTCCATACCCAAAAGATCATCCACCACAACAATCACAATCTGATTAGAGGTTTTATTGGCAAAGTTCTGAAGTTTTTGCTCCAGTCTGGCTTCTTCATCTGCACTCAGAAGTCCGGGCATTTCCTTCGAAAGGTTATTTACCAGCCGGGGAGGATTCGGACGTTCAGGAATCCCTTCCGACTGAGCACTGACCGTGAAAACAGAAAAAAGACTCAGAAAAAGAATTGAAATATATTTTGAGATCATTTTAGAAGTATTAAAAGTAAAATTCATTACTAAAGCGATCAGGAGCCAAAGCTCATGTCATCACTTAGTTCATTTGAATCATCTGTCTGCAATGGAAAGTGAGCTTTCAATTTTTCGCCTGCCATTTCAATTCCCTTGCAAAGTCCTCCGGTAAAATCAGCATGCATGAAATGATCCAGCATAGTTTCTTTAATGTGATCCCAGAAATCGAGAGGTACTTTCTCATTAATTCCTTTATCCCCGATAATAGCAAACTTGTGATCGTCAACAGCAAGGTAAAACAACACACCATTGTGTAAGGCGGTAGCATCCATTTTCAGATGATGAAAGAGATTAGCGGCAGTATCCAGAACATCCTCTTTGCATTTATCATCAATGTGGACACGGATTTCACCAGATGTGTTTAGTTCCGCAGCAGCGATGGCTTGCTGGATCAACACTTGCTGATCCTGGGTAAAGAAATTTTTTGCGCTCATACCTGAAAGGGATTTAATTAAAAAAAAAGAGATGGGTACTCAGGAGTACACCACCTCTTCTTTAATTATTTTTACTTCTTTTCTTTGTCTCTCATGCTTTTGATATCAGGAGCAGTTTCTGCACCTTCCTGAGATTCGAAGTATCCACGCTTTTCGAAGCTGAATATTCCGGCCCACATATTTTTCGGAAATCTCCTGATATACGTATTATAATCCTGAGCCATTTCGTTGAACCTTCTTCGTTCAGTCGCTATACGGTTTTCCATTCCTTCATATTGGGCCTGGAAATCTCTGAAAGCTCCTACAGCCTGAAGTGTAGGATAATTTTCAGCAACAGCCATTAGTCTACCTAATGAAGAACCGAATGCATTCTGAGCTTTTTCAAATTCAGCAATTTTTTCAGGGGTCAGATTATCTGCATTGATTTGAATGCTGGTTGCTTTGGCTCTGGCTTCCATCACCTCTCTAAGCGTTTCACTCTCAAAATCAGCTGCACTCTGAACGATCTCAAAAAGATTTTTGGTCTTGTCCATCCTTGCCTGATATGCAACTTCAACCTGCTGCCACTGGCCGGTAACTCCTTCATCTTTTGTTACCATTGAGTTGTATGTACTACAACCATTAAAGGCCATCAACAGGAATAAACCTCCAATGACCAATAAAATAATCGTTCCTCTTTTCATTTTGTTTGTTTGTTTAAGTGGTTAGTATAAAAGTACGACAAATTGGCAAAGCACATACCAGTTATAAGCAGGTGCCAACCTGACTTTTTTTGTCAGGATTTTTAGTCAATCAGCTCTACACTTCTTTTTATGAACCTGGTCAGATCCTCCCCTTTTAAAAGGCCCTGCGACAGCATTGCCAAATCTGCAGCCTGTTTTGTCAGTTGTTTCTGCTTATCCTCATTCTTCTCTTCCAGGATCTTCCCGATAAGCGGATGATTCGAATTTACCACAAGGTTGTACATATCGGGCAAAGAACCGTAGATGTTCATACCGCCCCCGCCGCCCATAGCGCTCATGTCCTTCATCCTTCTCATAAACTCCGGTTTTGTGATCATCATTGGAGCATCCTTTTCGCTCAGACTTTCAAACACAATGGTGAATTTTTCTTTTGCGATAGCACTTTCAATTACCGGCTGGAGCTTCTTTTGCTCATCTTCTGAAAGCTTTGAAGGCTGTACGTCGTCCTTTTTGATGAGTTTTTCCGCTGTATCAGCATCCACTCTAACGAAGGATGTATCTTTCAGCTTCGATTCAAGCTGGTTGATATAATGGGAATCGATCGGACTATCCATAATCAACACATCGTAACCACGTTCTTTTGCACTCTCAATAAAACTGTGCTGATCTTCCGTGTTAGTGGCATACAGATAAACCAAGCGGTTGTCCTTGTCTGTTTGTAGAGATTTCACTTTCTCGGCATATTCTTCCAGTGTTGAAAATTTACCATCACTACTTTTCAGCAAGGCAAATTTCTGTGCTTTTTCGTAAAACTTATCTTCGGAAAGCATTCCGTACTGCACAAATACTTTGATATCTTCCCATTTACTTTCAAAATCCGGGCGATCCTTTTTGAAGAGATCATCCAGCTTATCGGCAACTTTTTTTGTTATGTGGGAAGATATTTTCTTCACATTCGTATCACTCTGCAAATAGCTGCGGCTAACGTTCAAAGGAATATCCGGTGAATCGATCACACCACGAAGTAAAGTCAGGAAATCCGGAACAATGTTCTCAACAGAATCCGTAACAAATACCTGGTTGGAATACAACTGGATCTTATCCTTTGGCATTTCAAAAGATCTGTTCAGCTTCGGAAAGTAAAGAATCCCGGTGAGGTTAAAAGGGTAATCCACATTCAGGTGAATATGAAACAATGGATCTTCAAAATTCATCGGATACAATTCACGATAAAATTTCTTGTAATCTTCATCGGAAAGATCAGCAGGCTTTTTTGTCCAGGCCGGTGCAGGATTATTGATAATATTATCTACCTCTGTTTCTATTTCCTTTTCGCCATCTTTCGTTTTCTCTTTACGGGTTCCGAATTTTATTTCGACAGGTAGGAATTTGCAATATTTGTTCAGCAATTCTTTGATGCGATATTCTTCGAGGAACTCTTCAGAATCTTCTGCTATGTGAAGGATAATATCCGTTCCTCTTGTAGCTTTTTCGGTTTCCTCCATTTTATAATCGGGGCTGCCGTCACATTCCCAGCGAACAGCCACAGAACCCTCTTTATGAGACAAAGTCACTATTTCAACCTTTTTTGCCACCATGAAGGCGGAATAAAAGCCCAACCCAAAATGACCGATAATGGCATTGCCTTCCGGTGTTTTGTCCTTGTACATATTCACAAACTCCTCAGCACCGCTGAATGCAATCTGGGTGATGTATTTCTCCACTTCCTCTGCGGTCATTCCAATTCCTTTATCGCGGATGGTCAATG
>JALYRR010000247.1 GCA_030855265.1 Bacteroidota bacterium
CTGATGGGAAATACTCAGATCATGGTTTTCAAGATCTTCTGGGATTGGGCAATCTATTGGTCGGTGCCTTGCCTGCTCTTCACCAACAAAGGTTTTACTGATCTTAAATTATTAAAAGAATTATTTGTTTCAGAAAACAGTCTTGGGCAGAAATTCGGAATGCTGAACAAACGCGTTCAGGATATGTTCATTGAATGGATGCCGTATGAAGATCAGATCTTTTCCGATAAATACATCGATCCTCTTGACCTTGCTTATCTGAAGTCATTTCAGCAAGGACTTGAAACAAAATATGAGTCGAAAGATCTTCTTGCAAAAGTTGCATCCAATATGGTGATCCTTGAACAAGTTGCTGCAGAGATGTTCCGCCTTGTAAGTATGCAGGCGAAAGGAACACCAGCTGACATGAAAGTGGATCCGTATACGATCTCATTATCCGAAAAAGTTGATTCGGAGAGTGATTCCGCTCTTGCAGTTGACCCTGCAATCCAGAAGGAAGTATCTAAAATGTGGTTCTATAAAATGGAAACCGCTATTAGTATTTAGTCTGGAGTAGTTGGTAGTTAGTAGTTAGTAGTTAGTAGTTAGTAGTTAGTAGTTAGAAGGCTTTAGTAGTAACTGATTTGGTTTTCACGAAATTGCTATGAAAAAAAAAGATCTTCCTCAGGATAAATCAGCATTGGAAAATGTAACACGTGAATTGTGTTATGTTAAAAATGAGGATGGAAAATACACTACCGGCTTAAGCTCCGGATGGGATGTAAAAAAAGATGCACTTGACAATGCCTGGGACGACATTCGTCAACGGGTGGATGAAGCCCGACTGGCAGTAAAGAATGGCGCACAAAGCCCTGTCTTTTATTTCATGGAGCTTCGTTTAATGGATCTGCCTGTCCTTGCAGGATATACCGGCTTCTGGAAATTCAACATCAAACGGCATATGAAGCCTGAGGTTTTTAAATCTCTGAGCGATAAAAAACTAGCGATCTATGCAAAAGCGTTTGAGATAACGGTTGATGAGTTGAAGAACTTTAATGGTGAAAAAGTATAACCACTAAGTCACTTAGAACTCTAAGAAAAAGGGAAAAGTCAAGAGGAATATATATAAAAACTTTTATTAAAAATAATACTAAGTGAACTCAGTGCCTTAGTGGTAGAAAACACTGAAATCGATAAATAAAAAAGTGGAAAAACAATTCAAACACATTCAAACGGCTCATTGTGAAAATGGCGCCGCAACAAGCTTACTTCAATACCACGGATTAAAACAAATGACCGAACCACTTGTCTTCGGTTTGGGTTCTGGTATCTTCTACATTCATATTCCGTTTTTGATGATCAATAACGGGCCAGCCATTTCCTATCGCAGTATGCCGGGTTGGATTTTCAGCCGCGCCTGCAAATCATTAGGAGTGAAAGTGGTGAGAAAAAAATTCAGCTCCGAACAGGCTGCTGTTGATTTTCTCGATAATAAAATAAAAGAAGGAGTTCCTGTCGGATGCCAGGTTGGTGTGTTTAATCTCCCTTATTTCCCTCCTGAATACCGTTTTCATTTCAACGCGCATAACCTGATCGTTTATGGAAAAGAGAATGGTAATTATCTTGTAAGTGATCCTGTTATGGAAACTGTTACGACATTGTCTGAAGAGGACATGTTGCGTGTTCGTTTCGCAAAAGGTCCCTTAGCACCCAAAGGACATATTTACTTTCCGGAGAATGTACATCCGGTAAGTGCAGAGTTGCTCCGCAAAGGAATTGTGAAAGGCATTAAACGAAGTGCATTCGATATGCTTCATATCCCAGGCCCTATCGCAGGAGTGGATGGAATTAAATATACTTCCAGAAAGATCCGCGGTTGGCGCGAAAAGTTGGGTCCAAGAAAAGCTGGTCTTTATTTAGGACAGATCGTTAGGATGCAGGAAGAGATAGGAACTGGCGGTGGAGGATTTCGTTTTCTATATGCCGCCTTCCTTGAAGAGGCCAGCAATTATCTTGGCAATGATAAACTACTTGAGATTTCTGAAGACTTTACAAAAGCAGGTGATCTGTGGCGTGAAAGTGCCGTAAACATGGGCCGTATTTACAAAGGCAGATTAAATGAACAAAAGGATTTTAATGAAAGTGCCGACCTCTTGCTTGAAATTGCAGAGATCGAAAAAATTGCGTTTAAAAAATTAGAGAAGATGAAACTTGGATAAAAAGGTCTTAATCTATCTGATGATAAATAATTTTATCCTGAAATAACCATGCCTTCTGGCAATCTTCTTTTCTTTTTCCTGTGCTTGCAAATTCCAAAGATAATGTACTAATTTTGGTATCCGGTTTGTAATCACTCAACCCGAACAAAAAAAATGATAAATATGAAAAAGCTCTTACTATCACTTTTAATTATTGGCAGCACATTCTCAGCTGCGATAGCACAAGACTACAAAAAAGTATTTTTTAAGGATCTCACCATTGAGAACAATCATGTTAAAGTGACCGTGGAAGATGCAGTAGCCACCCCTGCCGGAATCAAATTCAGATTAAAGATCTTTAACAAAACAAATGACTACGTCGTTTACAAACCAGTGGAAAGTTCATTTAAGATTGGCGGGAAAGATTACAAACCGGAAGAAAAATGGCTGATCATACGTCCGAATGAAGATGATTACAGAACTGTAAATTTAAAAGGAGCAGGATTCGTAATTCCTGAAAATTTCAATTTCGTATTGAGCGGACTTTATAAATTCTCACCGGAAAGTCCAGGTGTAAGCGCTCCGGACTTTAAGCTTCCTGCAGCACAAAACGAATTCAAAGCTGGAAATTTCACAGTTACTCTGGTTAAGTTTAAAAAAGAAACAGCGCGGACAGATGCTAAATTCAAAGTGACATACTCCGGGGATAAGATTGGAATTTTTGAACCAAACAAAGTGGCAATGAAAATGCCTGATGGAAAAGAGTTCGCCAACTTTTATTCAGATAAAAAACCATTGATTTTTGCAAAAGGCGATATGGATGATTTTGCTGTAGCCTGGAAAGATATTCCAAATACATCTGGTGATATGCAAAAAGTGGATATGAATATTCTTTGGAGAAATGCTTTTAAGGAAATCACTCCCGACAAAATTGATTCGCAAATCTTAAACCTTCAGTTCGACAAAGAAATGTCGGATGCGAAAGGAAAATAAATGAAACATCCTTCTTTGAAAAAGCGGCTAATCGCCGCTTTTTTGTTTTAAGGCCTTCCCACAATTTTATTACTTTTATCCTCCGATGAAAAATGTACTGGTCATTTATTACACGCAAACAGGTCAACTTAGCAGCGCTGTTAGGGCAACACTGGCTCCTCTGGAAAATGATGCATCCCTAAAGATCCATTATGCCGAATTATTGCCTGTAATGCCTTATCCCTACCCCTGGACATACATGCAGTTTTTTGATGTGTTCCCTGAAACCGTACACGGAATTCCATGTAAATTGAAAGAAATTCAGATTGATCCTTCTACCAATTATGATCTTGTTGTTATCGCCTACCAACCCTGGTATTTATCGATATGTATTCCGGTGAATTCTTTCCTTCTGTCGGAACAAGCGAAACTTCTGCTTAAGGATAAACCTGTGATCACAATTATAGCTTGCAGAAACATGTGGCTGGGTGCTCAGGAAAAAATGAAACTGGCGTTAAACATCCTGAATGCAAAACTTGTTGGAAACATTACCTATGTTGACAGATCCGCAAACCTGGTCAGCCTGATCACTGTCCTTGCCTTTGTCCTGGCAGGAAAGAAAGAGAACTTTCTTGGGATCTTTCCTAAATACGGCGTATCCGATAAAGATCTGAAAGCGAATGCTCCGGTTTTTGGTGGCATTATTAAAAACAATTTACAAACTGGTGATTATGGAGCGCAGCAGGCAGAATTGGTTTCAGCGGGAGCGGTTGTAGTAAAGCCCAATCTGATGCTGATGGAAGGCCGGGGTCGCGCCCTGTTTCCCTTGTATGCCAATTACATCTCCAAAAGAGGAACAGCAGGCAGTTCGGAACGCAGAGCGCGAGTGCGGATTTTTGGAATTGTCCTTCCAACAGCCATCCTTTTGCTCTCTCCTGTTATTACGATAGTTTCGAGGCTTGCCCCTCTTCTATTCCCCTCCAGGATGAAGAAGCAGGTGGATTACTATTCTCAGAACTCACTAAAGTCCTGATCTGCTTCATTCTTTTGGTAAGAAATTAAAAAATAAAACCATATCGTTTCCCAAAAATTGATTAAATACATTAATTTTGCGAGAAGTTTAATTTTTAAACAAAAAGCCGATCTTAATCCCGGATCGTTGTAGAAATATTTTTATGGACAGAACCGTTTACATTAATCGAATTGCTAAGTTTTTACCAGGCAACCCGATCAATAATGATGAGATGGAAGATTACCTGGGTGTTGTGGATGGAAGAAAATCACGTGCAAAGGCAATCATCCTGCGTAACAATAAAATAACTAACCGTTATTATTCCAGAGATAAAGAAGGTAAGAGTACACATAACAATGCCGAACTTACAGTTGAGGCAATTAAATCATTGTGCACCGGTGGATTTAAACTGGATGACATTGAATTGCTAACCTGTGGAACTACATCTCCTGATCAGCTTCTTCCTGCCCATGCCGTTATGGTTCATGGCTTATTGAAATCACGTCCAATCGAAAGTATTTCTTTTTCCGGATCATGTTGCTCCGGAATGAATGCGCTGAAGTATGCGTATATGTCGGTACTCACAGGCAATTCAGATAACGCGGTTTCTACAGGATCTGAAAAACTTTCTACCTGGATGTCTTCTCAGAGTTTTGAAGAAGAGGCTCAGAAATTAAAATTGCTGGAAGACAATCCGATCATCGCTTTTGAAAAAGAATTTTTACGCTGGATGTTATCTGACGGAGCTTCTGCTACATTACTTTCAAACAAACCTAATCCTGATGGCCTTTCATTGAAAATTGAATGGATCGAGATCTGTTCATTCGCCAATGAAGTTGAGGCTTGCATGTATGTGGG
>JALYRR010000060.1:0-5983 GCA_030855265.1 Bacteroidota bacterium
GCTTTCTACAAGGATGTAATCAAATTTACCAAGCCGAAACAAACCGGTAAACAAGGAACTGAAGACAAATGAAAAATAATTGAGCAGTCGTTTAAAGATCCCTTTGCTTTTAGAAACATAAATAGAAGAGCGGTGAATTGTCAATCCGGTCATTTCCTCCTTGCAATACCATTGGTTGCGGTAATTCTCATGAACCTGCATTTGAGGATAATTGGGCATTGCAGTGAGAACAGTAACTTCAACACCTTTATTTTGCAGCCGCACCGCCAGCTCATAAAGCCGGTTTTGCGGAGCGCCCACTTCAGGCGGAAAGTATTGCGTGAGTATGAGAAGTTTCATTGTTGACGTGTTCCAGCTGGCTTATGGCCTGTCCGAAATTCACAAACTGAATTTTGTTAGCACTTAAATATTCTACCATCCAAATATACCAGTTTTTCCATGTTTTAAAGCTATCTGAGAAATAACGGTCATGAAAAATAACGCCTAAATATTCCAGATTGTTCTGATGAGCTTCATCAATCAATTTTAGTGTGGTGTCTTTGGCCTGCTGCAAGGTTTGATTCTGCCAGCGTTTTCCTTTATCGATCACCCAGCCATCCATTATCTGGAAGGGGAATTCCCACATATTTCCGATCTTGTAAGGATTTCGAAATGAATTTTCAGTGGAATCATACGTATAGCCGCTTTGTTCCATGAATTTTAGTGTGTTCTCGTTCTTGCGGACATAATGCATTCGCATCCCGAATGAATTCCCGGCAGCATACTGATTAAAAATATCGTACTCCCTTTTTACGGTTTCAAAACTTTCAAAATCAATTCCGTGAACACCAATTTCAATGTTTCGTTTTGATATTTTTTCGATCCAGACCGCAGCCTGAGCAACAGAATAAGATAAACCCAATCCATTGTTAACGCCAATAAAAAAGGAAGAAGGAACGCCATTTGATTCATTGAAAGCGATCAACTCGTCGATCTGCTGCCATTTATTCCCTAAAAGATCAGATAAGCGCTTCAGGTATTCGGAAAATGAGATCTTTCCTGTTGCCAATTCTATATTTGCACGAATAATAAATTTCGGGACAATCAGATCTTTTGTATGTTCCCATACAGTGAGATGATCTATGTCATGTGAAATAATCGCTTTCATACGTTATTAAAATAATTCCCTTTTTATAAACTTCAAGCCCATTTCGACCGGCAATGCAGCCTTATTGATCGTATAATAGGGAACAAGATCGCCACCAAATCCACGGAAGAATTTTTCCACTTCGGGCAGCATGGATCCTTCAAAATCAAATTTCTTTAAGCCTTTCTCCTTCGCATGTAGCAAACAATTCCAGATAGAACTCACACCTGCACCCTGATGCTTATTTTCATTATCATACCCTCCCAGCAAATAATAACAGGTTGTTGAATCGAAGATACAAAAAGCGGTTGAAACCGGCTTATCGTTCAGATAGGATACAAATGCAAAACTGTTTTCCTTTGTTGCAAATTCATGGAGGATGCGGTGGATGAATAAACCATCTGCCGCTTTTTGTTTCCTTTCAAATGTTTTCAGAATGAGTTGCTCTATTGTATTTTTATCTTCGCAAATACGCGTGATTACTCCATCCTTCTCCGCTTTTTTAAGACTGTTCCGTTTATCCGAAGCCATATTCTGCATCAAATCATTCGCTGATAGGCTCATGTCAACATGGTAAGTATAATTCGGAATCACTTTGAATTTCTTCCAGACAAAAGGTTGTGTATCAATGTAGGATGGCGGCAACGCAAGGGTAATAAGGCTGCCTGACAATGTACTTAAATGATCAGCCAGCTCTGAAATGATCAGCTTGTCAAATGTAAGAGCATTTGCTTTATTGCTTGATCTGTTTTTGTAGAACAAACCGATATGAGGCGTATAAGGGGGATTTTTATAATGGGTTAATCCCATTTGTTTTCCTTTGTAGAGATAAAAAGCAGCGATTAGTTTATTGTCGTTATCAAAAACTCCAAAATGTTGCAGTTCGTTTGAGTATAAGGATGTCCATGCACTGAAATTAAAAACACTTCCCGCTTCGGAAGCAAGAGCAGCAAGGCTTTCTTTATGTATATCACCTAACGGTTTAACCGGCATTCCTTAATAGTTCTTTATAAATTTCTATAATATCCGACAAGTTTTTATCCCAGTCGTATAACTTAAGTACGCGCTCCCTTCCGTTTTTTCCCATAGAATTTCGCAAGCCCGGATCCATGATCAAATTCTCTATCGCCAATGCAGCCGCCTCTGCATCTCTTGGTGGAACGACAAAGCCGGAAACTCCATGCTCAACCACCTCAGGCAAACCGCCCACCTTGGAAACAATAACAGGCTTCTCACAAGCGGATGCTTCTAAGACAGCCACTCCAAAACTTTCGCTGTCGTAAATGGATAAGAACACTGCAATATCAATCATATTATGATACATTGGGACTTCAGCATGATTCACAAATCCTGTGAAAACACAATCCTTTTCCAGATTCAACTGACTCGCCAATTGTTTCAACCGATCAGATTCTTCCCCCGTTCCAACAATCAGTAATTTCAAAGAAAGATGAGGCTGCTTGTCCTTGAGGATCCTGAAAGCCCTGATAAGGAAGTCGATTCCGTATTTTATATCCAGTACTTTGATGGTACCAATAACAATATCATTTACGCTGAACAGACTTTTAACTGTCATCGGTTTGAATACTTGCATGTCGATTCCGAAAGGCGTAACGATGATCTTTTTGTTGGTATATTTTGCTGACTCACGAGCCATGACATGACTGGTAGAAAGCAACCTGTCCGCCATACGGAGATTAAATTTAAAAAGCATTTTATGTAAAAAACTCTTGTTCGGAAAATCATACACATCGCTTCCCCAGATAGAGATCACAAACGGACGAAAACGGCTCAATACTCCCAGTAGCCCATAGCTGGTAGCATAATGGGCATGTAGAATATCGGGGCGAAATGACAGTATTGCATTTTTGAGATTCCGTATTTCTTTCAGATAGCCCATTTTCAGAACATCCGAAGAAGTAAAATCAGAAGAGCTGACCTGAGTAGAAGAAAAAACGGTGATGTTGCTGAAAGCTTTGAACCAATCACTTTTAACCGGGCTGAGTGTAAATACACCGATCTCAAATCCCTTTTTTGCCAGCGATTCCGCCCATTTTCTGGTATGAGCAGAATTAATATCTGATAAAAAAAGTATGCGTGTATTCATTTAGGTAGGATGCGTTTGATTCTGTCTTCAAATATAAGGCTTTAGCTCAAAAATTCACTGCAAACACCTAAGCAAATAGCCGATTTTTAGATACTTTTGAATAGTTTATGCAAGAAAACAAGAACAGAATAAGAATAGCCTACGTAACTGCTACAGATGCACGGAATAAACATTCCTGGTCGGGAAGCGATTATTATATCTGGAATGCGCTGCAGAAACATGTTGGCGATATCACTCTCGTTCGTCCTAAAGAGCCGCAATCATTAATTATTATTCTGAAGATCCTTCATGGTTGTTCACTATATATTTTCGGAAAACGATTTGACTGGCGTCACTCTACCTCTCTTTCAAAAGCCTATTCGGGGAATCTTGAAAAAGAATTAGAAGGAAAAGTATTTGATCTGATCGTGGCACCTGCATCCGATCCTCTGATCGCTAACCTGAACACCCCTATTCCAATTGTATACATCAACGACAGGACCATTGCGGGAGCTATTGATTATCACAAGATGCTGAGAAATCTTTGGAATTTTTCAAAGCAGCAGAGTATTCTCACCGACAAAACTGCGATTGAAAATAGTGTGTTTGTGAGCTATCCATCAAAATGGGCAGCTGATTCAGCAGAGAAATTGTACGGTATCCCAAAAGAAAAAATTCATCTGAATCATTTCGGTGCAAACATGGATGTGATACCGGCGCGTAGCATTGCAGAGAATCGAAAAACAGAAAGCATTTGTAAATTACTCTTCATCGGCGTCAACTGGAATGATAAAGGCGGACCAATCGCTTTTGATTGTCTGAAAGAATTAATTAAAATGAATATTAATGCGGAGCTTACTGTTTGCGGGTGCATTCCGTCAGCTGACGTGGTTCATGAAAAATTAAACGTAATTCCATTTTTAAATAAAAACAATCCTTCTGAATTTACTCGTTTGCAAGAACTCTGGTCCAGTTCAACTTTTCTGATCCTTCCCACACGAATAGATGCTTACGGAATTGTTTTCTGCGAAGCGTCGGCTTATGGCTTACCTTCTCTGGGAACAGATACAGGAGGAGTTGCAGGCGCACTTCATAACGAAAAGAATGGTTACCTGATGCCATTTTCTGCAGGGGGAAAAGATTATGCATTGAAGATCGCGGCAATTTACAGAGATCCTGAAGCTTATAAAACTCTGTCTATTAATGCGAGGAATGAATTCGAAAAAGAATTGAACTGGGATGTATGGGCAGGACGATTTAAAGAAAAACTGAAGACTACCGTACCAGGCATTTTATAATCAGTTTCAGGTTGTCCATAAATGTGGTAACGTACGCTGACAACTGTCGCAATTCGGAAGACATATAAATACTTCTTGACTTCATTCCAAGCGTTGTATTTCCGCAGGTATCCAACCAAAGTTTCCCGATCACTTTATTAAAAGATTCAGTGCCAAAGATCTTTTTCCGTTCATTGATCTTCGCCATTTTAATGAACCAGGATTCTATTCCTTTCAGATCAGAAAGATTATTAATTCTGCTATTCATTCCTACCAGGTTATGAAAATACCGTTCATTTTCGTCGGCATCAAATCCCATGGTATTCAGAAAATCCTTGCGAACACGATTTCCATTCGCCTTCTGTTCTTCATTATGGACAGTGGTTACCTGGCTTGGATGAAGACGGTAATAAAAAAGTGTTTTATCAATGATTCCAAATCGTGCAACCCTCGAAAGCACAGCCCAAAGGCGATAATCCTCTGCATGCCTGAAATCACTTTCATACCGGATGTTGTTTTCTTCAAGCAATGATCTTCGGATAAAAACTGCGGGGTGACACAAACATGAGTTAAAAAGTAATAAAGTATTTACCTCTTCTGATCCATACCAGAAATTACTTTTCTTAATCGATCCGTTTTCTATGTAATGATAATAGGTGGAAGAAACCCCTACTTCGGTATGGATCTCCATGTATTTGAATTGCTCTGCAAACCTTTCCGGCAGAGAAACATCATCCGCGTCCATTCTCGCAATGTACTTGCCTTTTGCAATGCTGAGTCCTTTATTGAGTGTAGCAATTAAACCTAAATTAATTTCATTCTTCAGATAAACAATTCTATTGTCTTTGTAGGAAAGGATGATCTCTTCCGATCCATCAGTGGATCCATCATTAATAATGATAAATTCAAAATTTTTCCATGTCTGCCCGAGAATACTATCAATGGCTTCACGCAGGAATTGCTCCCCGTTATAAACAGGCATCAGAACAGAAACTGAAGGAGAATCTTTTATAATCTTATCCATTGATGAGGAATAAGGTCAGGGGTTAAATCGGATTTGTCTGCAAACCAAAATTCAGGCGCAATTACCATTATATTTTTATTGTTGTTCAACCAGGATGCCCACCAGCTAAAACTACTGTTCGAAATGATTGAATATTGAAACAATTGATTTCCCAATCCACCGATGAGTTTAACGTAGACCATATTAAAATCGTTCTTTTCTGAAAATCTTGTTATTGAACCGGCTTCCGTGAAACCAGGTTGACATGCTTTTAACGAAAATATTTTTATCTTTTTTGTAGATCACTTCCGTGAAAAAAGCCCGGAGATGATTTGGAATATCTGTGATTGCCGCCAACTCTGTCATGTTCTTTACCTGATATTTATAAAGAAGGAGCTGAAAGAACAAGGAGAATTTTTTTTCATTTTCTGAATCCTTCAGGATCCTGTCGTAAAGATAAACATGCTCACGGATCTGAACTTGTTTATCAT
>JALYRR010000060.1:5993-16844 GCA_030855265.1 Bacteroidota bacterium
ACTTCCTGAGTTACCTGTCCAATTGCTCCGTCGGCGGTACAAACGAGTTCTTCATTTGTCTTTGCAAACAAAGGATTTTTCCGGAGGATCCTGATGTAAAGATCGGTGTCAACAAGCCATTTAAGCTCGGGATCATATTCTTCCATCACTGACCGTCTGTAAATAACAGCGCTGGGTGCTCCTATCCAGTTACCAAAAAAAAGAAATTCAGGCTCATTCCTTAAACGTTCTGCTTGTTTATCAGTGATATAATATTTCCACTTTTCGTTAGTCGACAACCGCCACACAGTTGTTGCAGAAAACCCAAAGTCGGATTCAGGAGCATCATCAAGCAGCTTAACAAATTTACCAAGACTTTCGGAAGAGGTAAAAAAATCATCGTGGTGCAGAATTTTAATATACTCTCCTTTGGCCTTTCGGATCGAATGATTCCAGTTTCCGGGAGTTCCGAGGGATGGATTATTTTTGAAATAATTTAATCTTCCTTCGAAATCAAATTCGGACACAAGTAATTTTACACTGTCATCCGGCGTGTCATCAGAAAGAATGATCTCGAAATTTTTGAAAGATTGTTCTATCACGGATTGAAGCGTCTTCCGGAGCAGATCCACTTGTTTATAGGCGGGAATACAAATGGAAACTTTAATATCCATACACAAATTTAAGCACTATCCGGTTGTATGCAAAGAGTGAACTGGAATAAAATTCCGCGGAGAACGTTCCTGACTTTTTTAATAGTCTGCTCAATTTCCGATAGCTGCTACGGCCGGTTTCTGTATAAACCAACTCAGCCATTTCAATACTTTTTGCGAGATCAGTCTTCGAGGTCTCAAGGATCTCAGTATCGAGTGCCCGTGTATGATAAAGGATCTTAATCGCAATTGTTCTCAGGAAATCTTTGTCATTTAATTTATTTCTTATGCCGAGGCAGACTTTCAACCCGTACACATACATTTTAAAACGGTCGCGGCTATAGCTATGCTCATGAACGCGTACAAGAGCTTTTGTGCCAGGAGTTTCATCATATAAAAAAGAAACACCGTTTACAGCGAAGCGGAGCCATAATTCCCAGTCCTCATTGAATTTAAGAGACTCATCAAAATAACCATGCTTTTCAAAAACAGATTTTCTTATCAAAGGTGAATTGATCACCATTATATTTTCTTTCAGCAATGAACGAACGATCACAGAACCGCTTCCACTCACCTTTTGCATCCATGGATGATCGGCAGATTTATTGAGCGACATGGAATAAAAGTGTTCTGTAGGCTTTGCAGAAGAAAAATAACGCATATCGCTGTAAACTATATCCGCCTGCTGGTTCTGAAGAATCTCCGTCTGAACCTTGAGCTTCTCCGGTTCCAGAAGGTCATCCGCATCAAGGAACTGAATAAAATCTCCCTTCGATTTTTCAATCCCGTTGTTTCTTGCCACCTGCGGTCCGGAATTGACCTGATGGATATATCTGTACCGTGAATCTTTTGCAGAAAAATTTGCCATCACCTCTTTGGTTGAATCCGTTGAACCATCATCAATTACAAGGCATTCCCAGTCATGAAAACTTTGCTCTGATACATTTTTCAATGTTTCCGGGAGCAAGTGTGCATAGTTATAGGATGGAATTATGATCGAAACCATTGCTTTATCTTTCTAAGGATTCTGTCGTTCAAACTCAGTTTAAAAACCGCATCAATCTTTTTTTCGCTGAAATAATTCAATTGTACTTCTTTCCTTTCTCTCCGGATCAAAGCTTCATTTTCAGGCTTTGAACTTAGCCCATCCGTCTGAAACACAGAAATAACGATGGGGATATGCTTGGTACAGACTTTATGAACAAGAATTGTTTTAAGAAAAAAATCATAATCGGAAACAACTTTCAGATCCTCCCTGTAAAAACCATATTGATCAAATAAAGATCGTTTTATAAAAGAAACGGGATGCCAGAGTGTATCTTTTATCATGTGCTCAAATGTCAATTGATCTGGCATATTTCCCCTGATCTGTTTGTTTCCATCATCTATCAGCATATCACCGTAAACGATGTCGGCTGTCATTCCTGCTAAAATAACCGCTTGCAATACATCCTCATTATTTAATGTGTCTCCGGAATTCAGGAACAGGCAATACTCAGCGGATGCAAGCCTGATTCCCTTATTCTGAGCATGATACACGCCATTGTCTTTTTCAGAAACCGAGTTGGTAATTTGTGATTTATATTTCTCTAACAACAGACAACTGCCGTCATTTGATCCTCCGTCAACTAGTATAAATTCAAAATCTTTGAAACGTTGATTCGTAACACTGAGGATCGTCTTTTCAAGTCCGGCCGCATTATTATAATTGATTGTGATGATCGAGATCTTCTTCATCATTTATCAAGCAGTTTCTGATACGCCTCAATCGTTTTTTGTGCGCAAATATCCCAGGTAAATTCCTTCACTCTTTTTAATCCTTTCTGCACCATTGATTTTCTCAATTCAGCATTCTCACAAGCATCGATCAGTACCATTTTCATTTGTTCAGGAACGTCTGGTGGAAAGTAAAATGCCGCATCGCCTGCTACTTCCGGAAGTGAGCTGCTATTGGCACATACAACCGGACAACCTGCAGCCATTGCTTCCAGTACCGGCATACCAAAACCTTCGTAGGAAGATGGGTAAACAAACAAATGTGCGCCTTTGTATACCGAAGCAAGTATGGCATCGTCACCATTCAAATGCTGCACACGGTCGCGGAAGTTTCCTATAATTTCAATTTCAGAAGAATTAAACTCATCTCCTCCAAAGCAGATCAAACGGTATTTCTCATGAAGAGCCGGACTCTGTTTATATATTTCGATCAGCAGTTGAAAATTTTTATATCCGTTGCGACTACCAACATAAAGCAAATAAGGTTCAGAAGCGGAATAAGCGATTGCATGATCATAAACCGTTGTGTTGATCCCATGCAAAACAACTGTCGTCTTCCCTTCTGCTGCCGGATACATTTCCACAAGGTCTTTCTTAGTATTCTCAGAAACAGCGATTATCAGATCTGCATCGGCGATGTATTTCTTTTTGCATTGTACAACATGATCAATCTCCGGAAGTCCCATTGGAAATAGCTCATAGATCATGTCATGAATGGTGATGACTTTTTTGGCTGTTGTTAGCGGGAACGGAGCTGAAGTATAATAAGTAAGATGAAGAATATCCACCTTCATGGATTCGAGGTAATTCTGCGTCTGCTTTCTATTCTGCTGATCACTGAAATCATAGATAAAATTCCTGTAAAGAAAAGGAACCTTAGCTGTTGATACCATATCATTGCTTTGAGCAGGGAGATATTTGTTAATATGGACAGGCGCAAGAACCTTTACTGAATGAGCAGACTTTTTGATAGCATTCGCCAGCTCAATGTAGTAGCGGGAGATTCCTCCGTATTTTTGTAAAGCAAAAATTTCATAATTAACTATTATGTTCATTTAGCTTTTATTTAGCATTTTAAGAATGGCTTCATAATCACTCTGCAGCAGGGATTTTTTTCCATCGGAACCAGCCAGTCTTCTTTTCACCTTTCCCAGAAAACTTTCAGGAACATCACCGGGCAAAACTTTTTTTACTTTATCAGGACTTTGTGACGACGATGAAAACACATGCATGTTTTTCCCATTGCTGTACAGGTGCTTTTTGAATTTTTTTGCAATGAACTCAAGACTGTCAAGTGAATAAAACGAAATATGCTGACCGGTTTCAGGCGCGACATACCACCATGTTTCAAAATCTCCTGTATTTTCCGGAGCTAATTCTGTAGAGAAAATAACATTGTCGGCGTAGGTAAACATCGTTTCAATTTCCTTCATCGGATCCGGCAAATGCTCAAAAACCTCAAAGGCCGTAAGGACATGAAATTTTTTATCAGGTGAATCAGACAGATCAAAATGTTTGGCAAATAAATTATCGCAATAAATATCCTGACGGTAAAAATTGTATCCAAGATCTCTCATCATCCTCACAAACAACCCATAACCACCTCCGTAATCTATCATTGCTGCTGAAGGATCAAAAAAGGCATCAATAACCGGGGGAATGGTTTCACGCAAGTACAGGTTCCTGCTGACAAGTCCAATATCCAGACTCGTGATCACATTTTCATACGCTTCTTTCAGCCAGAATGGTTCTTCGGTTTGTATGAAACTGCATGAGGTACAACGAAAGTAGGAAACAGGATGTTTTTGTAACACCTTTCTTTCGGACATTTTATGAGATTCTGAATTACAGATCCTGCAGTTCATCGGAGGAGACGTTTTAATTTAGAAATCACTTTTTTAACAAGAGGTGTATGTTCTATCTCCGGTTTATAATGTTGATCAAATGTAAAATAATCGGCCTCTTCATTCCTTGTAACAAAGGAAGAATGCTGAAGTGGAAAAGCGATAGAATAGGATTTCATATTTTCATAGGCACCTCCTTCAAACGTATGTGTTGCGTCGGTTCCGAACCCAATATTTGTGACAAGGTTCTTTTGGGGAATGATCGTCAGTCCGCCCGAATTCCAAATGGAAAAACGCCACTGATAATCCCAGGTATCAATCTCATGCAATCTCATCCGGTTAAAGATCTTCAACCAGAAATTCACACTGATCTTATCTTTATAGTAAGGCAGAATCTTCTTTTCTTTTTCAAACTGACTCAGAGCTTTCATGTCGTAATCGTATTTCTTCCAGGCTCTGCTCCAGCTTGCCCAGCCCCAAACATGAACTTCTGAAGAAAAATAATAGCTTCCTTCACCACGAACATTCCCCTGCTGAAAATTGGTTCCGCCAATGTGCATCACCTCCTCCTTGTCTTTGTATTTATTCAACAATTCAGCGCAGAAAGGAAAAAAACTTGGGTCAGGAATACAATCATCTTCTAATATGATCCCAGATTCATTGTGATCAAAAAACCAGGTAATTGATTCGCTCACTGCTTTTCCGCAGCCCAGATTTTTATCTCTGAACAATCTTTCGATCTTACAATCCCAGGTAACCATCTCATCGATCAGCTTCCGCGTTTTTGCACACAGCTCTGCATCTGTTTGCCTGTCGGCTCGCGGACCATCAGCTGCTACATATAGAACAGCAGGTTTGATCTGAGCAAGGGCTTCCAGCACTTTTGCCGTTTGTACAGGCCGATTAAAAATGATTAAAAGTACAGGCGTCGTAAACACGGTTATTTTTTATAAACTGTAAAAGGAGGAAACACACTTCCCTGGATCTGGATCGTATCATTAAAGCCGTAAGGATTTCCGTCGGAAATTTCAAAGGCTACTTCATTGCTTAAAATATCCTGGATCACATCAGCAGTGCGAAGGAAAAGCACCAGGTTATATTTACCGGGCTTCAGATTATTCTCGATCTCGAAAACATACGTATCGGAATCGGAATTGTGATCAAAATGAACATCAAGGAAACGATTGCTGCAATGAACAATGCAATTCTGGTGAGTGTCCATGATATTAAGACCAAAATCCACATCATTAAAAACCTTTCCGGAGAGAGATTTTAGTTTCAGTGAAATGCGGATCTTTTCTGCAAACTTCAGAGGCATATTATTAAAAACGATCTGACTGAAAATGATCTCATTCTCATAACCTCCGCGTGGAATGGATGACAGATCGATCTCTTCGGAAAGCGTATTGCTTTTATCAATATACAGATCAACTATTTCGCGGGTAGTTCCGGTCTTCTGAACACGTCCCTGACTGATAAGAATTCCTTTGTTGCAAAGTGATTCTACGGCAGAGAGATTATGAGAGACGAATAAAATAGTTTTGCCTTCGTTTCCGATCCGTGTCATTTTATCGATGCATTTTTTCTGAAAAACAGAATCGCCTACCGCAAGCACCTCATCAACGATAAGGATTTCCGGATCGAGATGGGCAGCCACTGCAAATGCCAGTCTTACGTACATTCCGGAGGAATATCTTTTTACTGGAGTGTCGAGGAAACGTTCCACTTCAGAAAAGGCAACGATCTCATCAAACTTTTTCGTGATCTCCGATTTACTCATTCCTAGAATGGAACCATTGAGGAAAATGTTTTCACGTCCGCTGAGTTCTGCATGAAATCCGGTTCCCACCTCCAGCAAACTAGCCACTCTTCCATTGATAACAATTTTACCGGTAGTTGGAGAAACGATGCGACTCATGATCTTGAGGAGCGTTGATTTCCCCGCTCCGTTCCGGCCAATGATTCCAACACGATCTCCTTGCTGAATTTCAAAGGCAACATCTTTTAATGCCCAGAATTCCTCCGACTTCTGATGCTTCTCATCCTGTTTGCCTGAGAATAATCTTTTTGTTTTATGACTGATCACATCACGCAAAGCAGTATACCGCTCAGCATTTTTATGCTTCAAGATATAGCTTTTGCTAAGGTTTTCAACGGTTATGATGGGTTCACTCATGCTTCCTGATTATTTCCTAATTAACTTTCTGACCAATGAACGGATCTTCCTTTCAATACGTGAAGGAATCGATTTCTGATCACAGATCAGTTTGGCATATTCCGTTAGCGTAATGAACCGGACTTCTTTTTCCAGGATGCGGTTATATCCGAACGGAATCCCTTTTTTCCAGGTTACCTCCTTTTGCATCCTGTTCTCAGCTCTGCGTTTTATCATTCTGTATTCATCCTTCTTATAATTCTCTGCTATGAGAATATTCTGATCGAAACAACTGTCGTTTACAACTTTAGTAAGCGAGAAGAAATTTATTTTCGATGTAAATAAATACAACAGGGTCATATCACAGATTCCTCCCGCCACATTATTTTGCTGATGGAATTTCCATTTTTCATCCAGTTTGGAATTCTTATCTGAATAACATTCCATGACAAAATCGCAAAAACGATTTATTGCTTCTTGTTGCCAATATGAACAGCAGGCAGAAGCAGCCCATTGATAATTATCCTGCGTCTCCGCCAATGTATAGGCTGCATCGAACTCCTTGAAATTTTCGTAGGCCTTACTGAGATCATCGTAGATCATTACATCCGAATCGGTATAATAACATACATCCATCTTTTTCTCATTCATGAAATTCCTGAGGATGAACCATCGCTTGATGCAGATCATTTCAAAAGCAGGTGTATTGCTGCTCATGTGTTTATATACGGATTCGAATTCTGAAACACCTTTTTGAAAATCCGATGTATCAAATGTGCTGATGTTTGGGAGATTAAGCTGACTGTCAGTGATAAGGATTACCTCCCTGTTATAGCTTGCAGCTTGTGAGAGAGAAGCCAGCAGATAATCAGGAAGTTTTCCGAAATGAATATATATGACAGCCACTTTCATTTTTCAATGTTAGATTACATCTGCAAATGATTTTTCCATTTTACGGAAATACCAAATGCCAATAAAAAGGAAAAGAATGCTGATTCCGATTGAGATCAAAAATCCGGGTAAATAAATGGAAGTGTTTCCTCCCAAAATGCACCAGCGGAATCCATCGATCACTCCGACCATCGGGTTAAGAGAGTAAATAAATTTCACTGCCTGTGGAATGCGATCACTGGTATAAATGTCGCTGCTGCTAAATGCAACAGGCGAAACATACAATCCGAACTGAACTATAAATGGAACTACATAACGGAAGTCGCGGTACTGAACATTCAGCGCTGCAATGTATAATCCGGTTCCGATGGAAGTAATAAAAGCGAGCAACAAAAACAGCGGAAGTAATAATATATTCCAGTCAGGAGCATGTTGAAACAGGATCATAAAAATAATGACGATCCCGAATGAGATAAAAAAATCGATGAGGCAAACTATAACAGTACTTGTCGGAACGATCAGGCGGGGAAAATAGACTTTGGTTAACAAATTGGAATTGGCGACAAGCGAATTACTGGCTTCGCTGAATGAGGCAGAAAAAAACTGCCATGGCAGAGTGGCTGCAGCAACAAGTAGAATCCGGTTTTCCAATGTCATGGCTTCCGGATTGAACAACCAGCCAATGAAAGTCATGACTCCTATCGTGAGTAATGGCCTAAGAACACTCCACAAAACACCGATCACCGTTTGTTTATATCGGACAAGGATATCGCGCCAGGCTAAAAAATAGAAAAGCCCCCGGTAATTCCAGAGGTCTTTCCAATAATTACTGTTTTCAGTACCAGGTTCAATTATTATCCGATGCTTACTCATTCAAAAAGTTAAAAGGTGTAAGTCAAAAGTTAAAAGAAAAAGACATCCTAATGAAAATTTTATTTGGCGTAATTCACAGCACGTGTTTCGCGGATCACAGTCACTTTAACTTGTCCGGGATACGTCATTTCTGTCTGGATCCGCTGAGAAATATCAAATGATAATGTCTCCGCATCCTTGTCTGTTACTTTATCGCTGGATACAAGAACGCGCAATTCTCTTCCAGCCTGGATCGCATACGTTTTATCTACGCCCGGATAAGACAATGCAAGCGCTTCAAGATCTTTCAAACGTTTGATGTATTGTTCAACCACCTCACGTCTTGCTCCCGGTCTTGCACCGCTGATGGCATCACACACCTGAACAATAGGAGAAATAAGCGTGGTCATTTCAATCTCATCGTGGTGGGCACCAATCGCATTACAAACTTCCGGTTTCTCTTTGAATTTCTCTGCCAGTTGCATACCCAGGATCGCGTGAGGTACTTCAGGCTGATCATCCGGCACTTTACCAATATCATGAAGTAATCCGGCACGCTTCGCCAGTTTCACATTCAAACCCAGCTCTGCCGCCATTGTAGCACATAAGTTGGCTACTTCACGGGAGTGCTGTAATAAATTTTGTCCGTAAGAAGAACGGTATTTCATTCTTCCCACCATACGAATCAACTCAGGGTGTAATCCATGGATCCCAAGGTCAATGGCTGTACGTTTTCCTATTTCGATGATCTCTTCTTCAATCTGTTTCTTTACTTTTTCAACAACCTCTTCGATACGTGCAGGGTGAATTCTACCGTCAGTAACCAATTGATGCAATGCCAACCTGGCGATCTCTCTTCTCACAGGATCAAATCCGGAAAGGATAATGGCTTCCGGGGTGTCATCTACGATGATCTCGATACCGGTTGCTGCTTCCAGTGCACGGATGTTTCTTCCTTCGCGGCCAATGATCCGGCCTTTTATCTCATCATTTTCAATGTTAAAAATCGATACTGAATTTTCGATAGCATGTTCAGTTGCAACGCGTTGGATAGTTTGAATAACAATCTTCTTCGCTTCTTTATTGGCGGAGATCTTTGCTTCTTCAACAATGTCTTTGATATGCGCCATCGCATCTGTTTTTGCTTCGGCTTTCAAAGATTCCACTAGCTGGGATTTCGCTTCTTCAGCTTTCATTCCACTCAGTGTTTCCAGTTGTTCTACCTGGCGACGATGGAATTTATCTACCTCCTGCTGCTTTGAACTAACAAGCTCCAGCTGATGGGTCAGATTCTGGCGTACTGCATCCAGTTCTGCGTCTTTACGCTTTACCTGCTCCTGTTTTTGTGAAAGGGCCTGCTCAATCTGCTTTGCTTTGTTCTCTGCCTGCTGAATTGCATTGTTTTTTTCGTTGATCGATTTTTCGTGTTCTGCTTTCAGCTGCAGGAATTTTTCTTTTGCCTGAAGGATTTTGTCTTTTTTAATGACTTCTGCCTCTGCTTCTGCATCACGAATGATGTTCATTGCTTTTCCTTCGTTCGATTTTTTTATGATAAAAAAGGTAGCAAGTGCTCCCAACCCTAAACCTACCAGGGCTGCAGCAATAATGAGTATTATGTCCATAAATGAGTTAAAAATTAATAATTAATAAAACCCGCACATATCTTTCAAATGCCAAAGTAGGCCATTGCGGGGTAAGCGTGAACCGATACAGGAGGTTTTTGTTTAACAAGTTGATGTTAACAACTGTGAACTACAAGGAATTGCTTTCCTTTTGAAGATAATCGGAAACAAACAGATCTAGCTGATTGAGCTCTTGTTCAAGCTCAGGTGATTTCTTAGGAGCATTTTGCTGAGTAGCCAATAAATTCAGTGCGCACATGGCAAGCAAATCCTGCTTGTCCCTCACTGAATAATTGATCTCAAATTCCTTCACTTTCTCGTTGATCATCTTGGCCGCATTTAACACAGCTTGCTCATCTTCCTGTTTTACAGTAAGAGGATAAGTGCGTCCGGCAATCAAGACTTTTAACGATACTTCAGCCATATTCTATAGTTTCAGGCCCTGAAAGGTTTCGAATCAACCTTTGCAGCGCCTTGATTTTTACTTCAAAAGAGCAATGCAATTGTCTATTTCCTGCACCAACTCGTTGATCTTTTCTTTTGTATCTGTAATAATTGTATTCTGTTCTTCGTTTTTGTTTTCTATAAGATCACGGCTGCTGCTTTCCAGTGCTGCGATCTGTGCCTTTTGATCTTCAATTGTTTTATGGAGTTCTGCATTTTCAGCACTCAGCTTTTCATTATCGTTTTTTAACTGTCCGTGCAATCCAACCAGTTTTTCAACTTTCGATTTAAGGTCTGTTATTGTCAAAGTTAAGTCGTTCATAATCAAGTAATAAAATTATTCATCTGATGTTCACAAATATAACATTGAATCTTTAATATGCAAAATATTTCTTGCGCTTGCTTTTGTTACTTTTACCGCATGCTCCGCATTCCATCCATTTTCTGTTTCCTCATGTGTTTTTCTTCGGCCCTGTACGCACAGATCCTTTATCCGGCGGGCGCTTTCAGGTCACCGATCGACACTACCTTGTCCCTGGCTGGTAACTTCGGGGAGATCCGGCCCAATCATTTCCATGCAGGATTTGATATCCGCACCAATAACCGGGAAGGTATGCCGGTGTACGCAATCGGCG
>JALYRR010000248.1 GCA_030855265.1 Bacteroidota bacterium
AAGCATGGGTGATACATTGGGGGACTTTTATACCGTGAAGACTGACAACCTGGGCGACTCGATCTGGACAAACAAATTCGGTGGAGCCCAAATGGACCTCGGCAACGATATTGTAGAAAGCATCACCGGAGAATTTATTGTTGGGGGAGAAACCAAAAGTTTTGGCCTGGGTGGATCTGACGGAATCATTGTAAAAATAAGTCCATTGGGTGTTTCAGGATTTACCTACACAATCGGAGTTTCGGCCAATGATGATATACAGTCTGTTTCCGAAACCGTGGATGGGAAAATTGAAATGGCGGGTGTCACCAATAGCTATGGCTTTGCAAATGGAAAAGGCGATATCATTTTTTTCATAATCAATCCGGATTATACTGTTCACAATGTAACCACATTCGGAACTACAGCAAGTGAAAGGGTTTACTCAGTGGAAAATACGGCAGATAAAGGAGCGATACTTTGCGGAACTACGACAGGATTCAATAATCTTCTGGAGGATTTTTATCTTATTAAAACGGATAGTCTGGGTGGTTCTACTTTTTCAGAAAGTGTGTTTATCACAAGTATTCAATCACATGATTCTGATGCAGAATATAATTTCAGCCTCTATCCAAATCCTGCATCAGACCAAAGCTATATCAACATTCAAACACAATCTGAAAAAGTAAGCATTAGCATTTTAGATATGGTGGGCAAACAATTGTATTCAGAAAACGTGAGCACGAATGGAACTTCAAATATTTCTGTTCCATTGAACCTTTCTGAATTAGCTAATGGCGTTTACCTGGTAAGGGTTGAAACAGAACTGGGTATACATTCGAAGAGGATCGTTGTGAGTCATTAAATCAAAAATTATAAATTTGCATTTCTAAACAGCTTAATAAAAAATCATGGGACGCGTATTCGAAAAGAGAAAGTATAAAATGTTTGCCCGCTACGATAAAATGGCGAAAGGCTTTACAAGGATAGGAAAAGAGATTGCGATTGCGATTAAGCTTGGAGGCGGTGATCCGGATGGTAACTCAAGGCTTCGTGTAGCCATTCAGAATGCAAAAGGCTTGAACATGCCGAAAGTAAACATTGATGCGGCCATCAAACGTGCTACATCAAAAGATTCTTCCAACCTGGAAGAAGTTGTTTACGAAGGAAAAGGGCCATACGGAATTGCGATTCTGATTGAGTGTGCTACTGATAACCCAACACGCACTGTTGCGAACGTGAGGATGAATTTTAATAAATACGGTGGCGAACTTGGTAAGACAGGGTCGCTGGATTATTTATTCGATCGAAAAGGAGTTTTCAGGATCAAAAGTGCGAATGTGAACCTGGAAGAATTAGAATTCGAATTGATCGATTTCGGAGCTGAAGAAATTGAAAGCGATGAAGAAGAGATCGTAATTTATACTGCTTTTACAGATTTTGGGAACATGCAGAAAGCGCTGGAGTCTAAAAAATTCAACATCATAAGCTCTGAACTGGAAAGAATTCCAAACTCCACTACTGAACTATCTGATGAACAGGTGGAAGAAGTAATGAAGTTGGTTGGGAAGCTGGAAGAGGATGATGATGTGCAGACGGTATATCACAATTTGAAATAGCTTTCACCGCTAAGGAGCAGAGGCGCAAAGGGAAACCAATAAAAAAACGCAGGAAGAAAAATCTACCTGCGTTTTTTGTTATTGGGATCAATTAAAATTAACATAACCTTCCGGCCTTTTCAAAATCTTGTGCCATCAATTCTCTTCAAGATGATACAAGGTCAATCCCGCTATCGGCGTTTCCACGATCGTATCGATGTTAACTCCTTTGTTTTGTGCTACTGCCCGAAGAATATTGCTGTAATAAAAGGCCACAGAGCCTACACAACTCAGTTTCATTTGTTTGTGCTCCTGATACCGGCAAATGTGTTTATCAAAAAAAGCTTCGAAACAACCTGCTACCAGATCGATCACAAATTGCTCTTTCAAATTCTGATAAATGAATTTGCTGAAAGAAGCCAGGTATCGATTGGGCATAGGTTGCTTATAAACTGCCTCCAGAATTTCTGCAGTTCCTGCTTCAAAACGGCTTTTAAATCGCTCGGCAAGTGAAGCGGGCATTTCCTGGTTCAAATAAGCCTGAATAAACGTTTTTCCAATGTGAGCTCCGCTTCCTTCGTCTCCGAGAATGTAACCAAGTGAAGGACGGTTCTCCAGTATGAATTCCCCACTGTATAAACAAGAATTCATTCCGGTTCCAAGTATGGCAGCAATCCCCGGCTGATGTCCACATACCGAACGGGCTGCTCCCAGCATATCCGTTTCTACGAGTAGTTTAGCGGAGGAGAAAACCTCATGGAGTGCATTTCGGACAATGTCCTTTTTAGATTCCGCAGCGCAACCTGCTCCGTAAAAATGGATCTCCGAATCAATAATCAAAGCGGAAGCTGATAGGGCGGGAAGTAATTCCATCCTGATGATTTCAGCAATTTCCTGTTCCGTCTGAAAATAGGGATTGATACCTTGTGTGGCGAACTGATGGATTTTCTTATTCGCATCTATTACGCGCCAGTCAGTTTTGGTTGAGCCACTATCTGCGATCAGAATCATCGTTTTGTATATGTATTATGATCTACTTCTCCATTTATCATACAGCAATCCGATAAGAATCACGTTCACAAACAAAGGAATTCCTGTTTCAACTAATTCTTCCGGTCGATTATCCAGAAAAAAATGGATAGAGAAAATGCTAATGATCACAGGCAATAACAAAACAGCTCCGGCTATCCTGGTTCGGGGAAGGATCAGCAGAAGTCCGCTTGCGATCTGGATCAAGCCAACCATTTTTAAAAAACCTGAATGGCAAAGTGCATTGATCACATTTATATAATCCAGAGGAATGGTTGAATCTGCCGCATAGACTTTGCATGGGCTCATCCAATGTTTGGATATTCCTTTGTAAATAAAAAAGGCAGCCAGTAATAAACTGAGTGTCCAGATGAGAATGGTTTTTATTTTGGAAGCATTCATATGTTGTTGGTTTAATTTTTATTTAACGTATTAAAAAGGACTTCTCGGACTAAATGTAATAAAATTGCAGGATCCGTCTATTAAAATTTCACCTGCAAGGTCAGGTAAAAACTTCTTCCATCAGAAGGAATGATCCCGGGTCCCGGATATCCATCTGCACGACGAGTAAAATAGTAGCTGTTGAACAAATTGTTTACCCCTGTAGAAATGGAAGCCCATTTAAAAGAATAGGACAAAGAAAGATCTGCGATGGAATAAGCGGGTATCAATCCATCCACCGAGGAGGACGTTGAGCGTGCATTGGTGGCTTCAGTGAATTGTTCCGATGTATAGGCATACTGCGCTGAAAATTTAAACGTTTTATATGAAAAGGTCAGACCTGTCCGGAGGATCTGTTCAGGTGCCAGTTCTACTCTGTTACCTTCTTTTACGGAAGGCTCAGTGCTGTTTATGTATTCTGCGACAACGAATGAATAATTTGCAAAAAGTGAAATGCCTAATTTCCTTTCTTTCCCTGCAATTAATTTAAAAATATCTGCTTCTGCAAAGCTTTCTAATCCATAGTTTCGGGAATCAGAAACATTGGTCCGAAAACGGTATACCTGAAAGGTACTGCTATCCACCTTCTGAATGGAACCAATTCGGTCATTGTATTTCATGAAAAATAAACTGAGATCAAAATTGATCAGGCGATTCACATTACCTCTGACTCCGATATCCGAAGAGTATCCGTTCTCATCTTTGAGATCAGTATCTACTTGTGAATTCGGGTTGACGATTCTCATGTCATTGAAATTTATGGATCGGTAATTCTGGGAGAAATTGAAATAGGATTCGATGTCTTTGGTTAGCTTATACCCCACTCCAATTCCACCTAAAAGAAAACTCCGGAAACTACTTCTGTTGTCTTCTGTATCCTTTTCATAAAGTATGTTACCTGCCAGATCACTGTATTCTTCGTGGTAATATCCTTTGGAATTTGTATTGATGTATTCCCATCTGACTCCCGGAGTGAGGTTAAGCTTTTGAGTGATCCTGAAAATGTTCTCTGAAAAAACCGCGATGTTCTCACTGGGAAAACGATAATCAGAATGCTCCAGATTAGCAGGATCATTAAAATAGAAATCTGCCTTCTTACCATCATTCCCTAAGCCTTGTTTCCGAAGCGTGGTTCCTTTATAATATCTGGCTCCGATCAAAAACGTAGAAGATAAAGCAAGAAAAGGATATTGTTTTAAATAGCGCAATTCGCTACCGTAATTTCTGAATTTATCCTGCAGAAGGTCTCTCTTCCCACCAGCATCCTGCCTGTCGATCCTGCTGAGATTTCCCAGGGCATCCCGCTGAGCATACAAACCAAATACTCTCCAGTTCATTCTTGATCCTTCATTGAAATCATGATCCAGATTGAAAGCAGCAAGGTTCCAGTTCACTTTGAACCAATTTCTCTCCCGATTTGATTGCATAGGATCCTTTTCAAATTGTTTGTCTGTAAGTCCCCCGGGCTGATGGGCCAGATAATTCATCAACGTATATTCCAGCGAGAGCTTCATTTTCTCGGTCAGCTGATAGGTTAACCCCGCAAAAGCAGTATGAGCATTGAACTCCGAATTGGGGCGCCAGCCTTCTCCTCTTTTGTATTGATAAAATGTGGTATAACTGAGTTTTTTTATAGTTCCGGCGACAGAAGTAAATGAATTATAGAATCCAAACGATCCTACAGTTTGTCTGGCCGTTACTTCCAATCTTTTATTTTCCGGTGCCTGTCTGAATTTGAAATTAATAAATCCACCGAATTGAGTTCCATACTGAAGTGAGGCTGCACCTCTGACCACTTCAATACGTTCCAACGCTTCAGAAGGAGGTGTATAATAACTTTCAGGATAACCTAAAGCATCTGCGCTGATATCGTATCCATTCTGGCGGGTGTTGAAGTTAGAAACGCGGTTAGGACTTAAGCCCCTGCCTCCTATT
>JALYRR010000061.1:0-6459 GCA_030855265.1 Bacteroidota bacterium
AGCTGTATGTGTGGTTACGTTAAAATTGATTCCCACCTTATAAGCAATGATTTTGAGCCATTTATTGTAAGTTGAATTATCAATTCGTGGTAGAACGTATTCATTACTCTGAACTTGCGGATCATCTTTGTACTTTTCAATTATTTGTAAGGCAAAGGATACAAGAAATAATCGAGTTTCAACTTCCGTCTTTTCTCTTTTAATTTGAATAAACACGTTTCCTTCGCTCCACTGCTGCAATTTAATCTTTTTCAAATTCATGGCATCTGAGTACGCCAGACCAGAAAATACAGAGAACATAAAGATATCTGCAGCCTTTTCTATTATTTTGCTATTCCATACTTCTAAATAGATTGCGCGAATCTGCATGGAGGTTAACTTTTCTTTTTTCGGAGATTTGGTTTTTAATTTGAATCCTGTAAATGGATTAATCTCTATTAACCCATCTGAAATTGCGCTGTCAAAAAGTGTTTTTATTTTTTTTATATATCCCGAGGCCGAAACCTCCGACATTCTAGTTTTCTTTTTAGGAATCTCAGAAATTAAATACGTTTTGAATCTTTCGGGTAGCGTCCTATCAATTTCGGAAAATAAAATATTTGCTTTTTCCAGGTTAATGAAATATTTAATGAAATGGTTTACGGCTTTGTTGTAATTCTTTTTTGTTCCTTCGGATTTCTCCTTGTCTGGTAAGATTCCAGTATTATATACTTTTGTGAAATATTCAATTACGGTAAAGTCAGTTTTCTTTTTTTGTCCGGTAATTTTATTTAGTATTTCAGCGGCCGAGAATGAGTCAATATTTAGTGAATTAGAATATTTAAGATCCTCAAACTCTTGGGCGTACTTGTTCAAGAAACGATTAACCGTGGATTTATTGTTTTCGAACCTTTGGAGAATAATGTTCCAATTGGGGAGCTCGCTTTCGCAGACCTCTACTGGTAAGCGACATTCTGCTTTCTGGTTGTTTGAAATAATCCGCATGTAAAGGGGCACTTTGCCTGATTTACTGCTCTTTTTACCCGTATTGGGGTAGAATTTGATACTTGCCTTCATAAATGGAGATTTTGGTGAAACTCGCTATTTTGGTGAAGGAATGGTGAATGTGAAAAGAGACAAAGTTGAAGTTACTTGAAGGTATATAAAACAAAGAAGCCTGAAAATCTGTTGATTTTCAGGCTTCTGGCTGATCTTGAAGGTTATTGAAACCTTTCTTGTGATCCCGCTGGGATTCGAACCCAGGACCCCTACATTAAAAGTGTAATGCTCTACCAGCTGAGCTACGGAATCTCTTCTGTATTTCTACAGCCCCATACTGATTTTGGGAGTGCAAATATAGATGCAATATTTAATTTTGCAAAGCCTTTTGAATAAAATTCCCAATTATTTTGTTCTCTTCTGATTATCAAGCATTTTGGTTATACAAACCTCCCTTTAGCCTAGTTCCCTATCATTACAAAGGCTCCCCAGAAATACGGCGAGGGATACTTCTCCTTTAACTTCAGCTGGGCTTTCCTGAATGCCGACTGCTTGGCTCCCGGAGTGGGATCTTTCAGCCATTCACGATAGAAAGTGCTCATTAATTCCTGCGTGGCATAATCATCCACCACCCACAGGCTCATAATGACTGAACTCGCTCCCGCAACCATAAAGGCCCTTTGTAATCCATACACCCCTTGTCCGTTCAATACTTCTCCCAGGCCCGTTTCGCAAGCTGAAAGTACCACAAGGTCCGTTTTTCCTAGATCCAGGTTTGCGGCCTCATAGGCTGTTAATATTCCGTCTTCTTTGGTGTTGTCAATCACAGAGTCTCTTGCAATGGAAGCTGCTCCTGCCAGCATCAGGCCTGAACGCAACAGCGGGTTCTGTAACACCTTCTCCATCTGAATTCCGTTTACATCACTATGGGATTCATTCAGATTCTGGAGAAAAAATCCATGTGTGGCTATGTGAAGGATCTGAGGCCCCGAAACTTTTTTTATTTGTTCTTCGGATGCATCTCCTCTCAAATGCAGGTTCACTTTCCAATTGTGCGAGCGGAGAATTCCGGAAATAGTATCCGATTCAATTTTAGTTCCGGGCAATTCTGGAAGACTTGTATATCCATAACGCGACAACACATCTGATGCTGGCGATTGAATCTCAGCTACGAGATCATAATCGGGAAAGGAAAATATTTCGGCGCTTTTTTTCCCGGATGTGATTTTTGTTTCCAGAAGATCTTTGCTGTTCGTTAACAGTGTAAGACTGATCTCATCTATCAGGTATTTTTTTGTAGAAGGGTTCATCAATGTATATAAATTGACTTGCTGATAAGCTCCATCCGGAGAGAAATAAATTCTGCCTGAATTTCCGATCGCGTTTTTTAATGGCGCCCAGAAACGATCATATGAAATCACATCTTCTTTTTTTGATTTCACAAAGTTGCGGTATTCACTGACATACTTTTCTTCCAATGTTTTTCCATCCGGGATTAGCACGAATTTCGGACTCACCGAAGCCTTGTCGATGATCATTGCCGTATAAAAAACGGAATCTGTTGGCCTTCCGTTCCTGTAATAATCAACGCGAACGATCTCAACCATACATTCGCCCTGTTTTAATTTCTGCTGAACATCCTTCCAGGAAGATACAGGATCCTTTTTAGGGCCAGGGCTTAACGATGACTGAGACGTGATCTTCTGTTCGAGTTCATTGGCCTGCTTTTCCATTCCGGGAAGATCAATCCCAACTTCAGCAAGATCGGTTGCACTTAAGCGGTATTGCTGGACAATATTCTCGCGTAATTTTACTAATTCCTCATACTCCTTTTTCAGCTCCTCATTTCCACTGGCTGCAATCTGCACTTTTACTTTTCCTGTTTCTCTCAGCAGGAGTGATTTAATGACCAGCTGATTATCATACATTCTCGAAATAAGTACATCATGATTTTCCTTCGGAAATTGCTGTACCATCTGCACGACAAAAGAATTGAAGTTCTCAAAAGCAAAACAAACAGTAAAATAAAATTCCGTTTTTTCCTTTTCACTCAAGGATGGAAAATATTGCTCGATCAAAAAAAGATATCCCTTCACAGATTGCAGATAATGTTTTTCAGCTTCTGTAAAATTGCCCGTTTCCTTGTATATTTCAGCCAGGTAATAATTGGTTTCTATATAATCATAATGGTTTTCCCCCAATTTATTTTTTAGAATTTCCAGCGACTGCTTATTCAGCTCAATCGCTTCCCCATAACGTTTCATTTGCCTGTACGTTCCGGCCAGACCGCCCAGATATAAGGCGTACTTATCACTTGTTTCTCCATATTTTCCCTTGTAGATCTCCAGGCATTCCTTGTAGTATTGCTCAGCTTTTACATAAGAACCTTTTGCCTGATACAAGGAAGCAAGGTTGTTGAGGCAATTGGCGTACAGCTTATCTTTTTCTCCCAGGGTCTTTTTATAGATTTCTTTACATTCCAGCAAATGACCTTCGGCATCATCGTATTTCTGCAGCCAGAATTCCACCAATGCAAGATTGTTCAGCGCATTCGCATAATTCGGATGAAGGGTGCCCAATAATTTCCTCCGCAATTCAATCACTTCTTCGAAAGCATATACTGCTTCCTGAAAACGCCCCATCACACGATACAATTCTCCCATATTATTCACAGGGTTCGTATAGTCGGGGTGATTGGTCTTGTTCAGGGCTTTGTAAATACTTATCGCTTTCTTATAGTTATTTTCAGCTTCGGAATATTTACCCAGCGCTTTCTTTACCAGCGCGAGATTATTCAGCACCATAGCAGAGGACAAAGAGTTTTCCCGACTGATGGCCAGAACATCGGTCAACACCGATTCCGCATCTGGATAATTCCCCATGTGACGGTATAATTCTCCCAGGTTGTTTTGTAAAGTGACCATTGTCCCCTGATCATAAGAAGGAAGCGATTTATAATAATTGATCAACGCCACAAATATCTCTTCCGCTTTTTCATATCGTCCCAGTCCCTGATAGATCACACCCATACTTCCAAGTGAACCTAAATAGTCAGAACTGGTTTGTCCGAGCATCTCTTTATAAAAATTCACAGCCGCGGCACACATTCCTTCTGCATCGGCATATCTTCCCATATCAATATAGAGCATTGCAAGCATGTAAAAACACCTCGTGTATTCAATACTTGATTGTCCGAAAGCAACGGCAAGAACAGGAAGCGATTTCAGAAAAAGGGGCTCCGCGTCTGTATACCTGCCTTCCTTCTGATAACACATTGCCAGGTTGAATAAAGCCAATGCATAATGATGGTCATTTTCTCCCAGAAGTTCTTTGGCGATATCGGCTCCACGCTGAAAATAGCCTGCAGCCTCTTTGAAATCACCGCTTCCATAATATACAGAGCCGCAGGTATTCAGGAAACTGACAAATTCCGCAGGATCCCTGATCTTTTCATCGGATTTTGGAAGAATCTCGGCAATCAGCTTTTTTGCCTGAACAAGATCATTATGATAGTAAGCTGTATCGAGCTCATTCAATTTCACCTTGATATCCTGTCCGCTCAGGGAGGCTACACAGGCTACGAATAAAAGAAAACAAAGGAGTTGCTTCATGGTAAATTTAACAGGCAGGTTAAAGATATAGAATTAATTACAATGGAATTCAGGATGATTCCACATAAAATAAATCCTCTTATGGAATCTTAAAATGGAATGCATCTCTAAGGCAAACCTGAAAACTAAAAACCTTATACTATGAAAATCTCACATCTAAAAAAACTGATTCCTGTTGCCTCCGCATCTCTTGCGATGCTGGCACTTGTAGCCTGGATCGGACCCGGTAATTATTACCAGATGGCTATGGACAATGAGTTCATCCGCTCACTAAAAAATAAACTTTCGACTTATCACGAACAACTTCCTGAAGACAGGATATACGTTCAGTTTGATAAGCCTTTTTATGAGCCGGGTGAGACCATCTGGTTTTCAACCTTCGTACGTGATGGCTTAAACATGAAGCCTTCACAAAAAAGCGAGATTGTTCATGTTGAATTCCTGAATCCAAAAGGCACAGTTGAAAAAACCCTTAACATCATCGCTAAAAACGGAGTCGCTTCCGGAGATTTTATTCTGGATGACGAAGCGCTCGGCGGCATGTATAAAGTTCGGGCATCAACCAACTGGATGAAAAACGAAGATCCCTCCAACGCTTTTGAAAAAGAGTTTCAGGTGCAGGACATTGTTCTTCCCAATTTAAAAATGAAACTCAATTTCGAGAAGAAAGCATTCGGTGCAGGTGATGAAGTCATTGCAAAACTGGAACTGAATACAAATGAAAATAAGCCATTGAGCAATTACAAAGTAAAGTTTATCGCGAATCTGGAAGGTGAAAAGATCATAGAAAAAGCTGATATCACAGATGAAGAAGGCATCAAATTCATCAAATTTCATCTTCCTTCCAAGCTTGCCTCCAGCGACGGATTACTGAATGTCATGATCGACTATAACGGCAGTACAGAAAGTATTTCCCGCTCCATTCCAATCATTCTTAATAAAGTAAAATTTACATTGTTCCCTGAGGGCGGCGATCTCGTTGCCGGACTCGAAAGCAATGTTGCATTCCGTGCATTGAATGAATTTGACAAGCCGGCCGATGTGGAAGGAATTGTTATAAATGAGGATGGAACACGCATCACTTCCTTCAGCAGCTTTCATCAGGGAATGGGCGCCTTTACTTTCTGTCCCAAAGCCAATTCAAAGTACAGTGTGAAGATTACAAAGCCTGAAGGGATTTCAGAGATTTTTGCCCTACCTTCCGCTTTACCACGTGGTTACGTAATGTTAGTGGATAACACAAAAAACTCCGAAGTTTCTTTAAATATCAATACCACCGAAACGGAAGAACTTTCTCTGGTAGCTCAAACCAGAGGTAAAATTTATTATTCAACTTTGCTCGACGCGAAAAAAGGATCCAATAAGATCACTTTCCCCACAGCATCCTTTCCAATCGGTGTTTCACAGATCACCTTGTTCGATTCAAAAGGAATTCCCAGAGCTGAGCGTCTTGCTTTCATCAATAAGGATAAACAGTTAAGTATTTCCATCGACACAGAAAAAGAGAAATACCTTCCAAGAGAAAAAGTGAAAATGACAATTACCGTAAAAGATGAAAGAGGTTTGCCTATGCCTGCCAACCTTTCAATGTCGGTAGTGAATGATCAGCTTATTGCTTTCGCAGATGATAAATCAGGAAACATTTTATCCCAATTGCTATTGCAACAGGATCTGAATGTTAAAGTGGAAGAGCCTTCCTTTTACTTCGATAAAAAAGAAGATAAATCCACACTTGCACTTGATTACCTTTTGATGACATCCGGATGGAGGAGATATACATGGGAGAAGCTTATGACCGGAGAAATTCCTCAGATCGCTTATCAATCAGAAAGAGCCCTTTACTCCGGATCTGTTTTGGATGCAGTTAGCG
>JALYRR010000061.1:6469-16727 GCA_030855265.1 Bacteroidota bacterium
AACCTCTTCCAAATGCAAAGATCAAAATTGCGAGTGGGGCTGAATATCAAACTGACGAAAATGGAAGATTCATTTTCAACAAACTTGATCTGAGTAAACCCACCTTTCTCACCTTTTCACAAAACAGTTACACTGCACAATATCTTCAGGTATATAATTACGGGCAGAATCAGATGATTTACCTGTATCCAAACAATTATAACGCCTACTACAATTACAGAAACATGCCAAGTTCTGCTGCAGGGTCTGGCGCAGGAGTGGATTTGGATGCAGTAATGGAACAAGCGCCTGCTCACGAGGACATGGCGCGTGAAGAAAGGCCTGTATTCGCAGCTTTGAAGAAAGAACAAAAACGATCTGCAAATAAAGTACTGGCAGAATCACCGAAGCCTTTGGATAAACAAAAAAAGGATGAAGAGAAAAACAAAGTCGCAATTGTCGATAAGGAAAATGCGAAAGAGCTTCAAGCAGGAAAACTAGTCGATCGCAGAGCAGGCAAATTCAGAATGGATCAATCAGCAGGAGATGAGAAAATCCAGATGCCTGATCAAAGTGCAGTTGTTTACTATCGTTCAAGGGAATTCGCAGTACCCGTTTACGACAAACAGGAAAACGTAGAAACAAGAACTGATTTCAGAAGCACCATTTACTGGAATCCGAATGTCGAGATCGATCGCAGCGGAAAAAAGGAAATTGAATTTTACGCTTCTGATGATATCACTTCGTTTCGTACAACTGTGGAAGGCATCGGCACCGACGGAACAATCGGAAGAGCTGAAAAAAATATCTTTACTCAGCTTCCTTTTGCAATGACCACGAAAATTCCGGTTGAAGTTGCAACTGAAGACAATGTTTCCATCCCATTAACCTTAAAGAATAATACAGACAAGCCATTGGGCGGAGTGCTGACTGTTACATCACCTGATGGATTGAAAGCGCTTGCTGAGATCCCGGCTATCCAAACGATCTTGCCCGGAAAAGCGAAAACCATTTACCTGGATTATAAAGTCCTTGACAAAATTGGCTATGGCGAATTCACGATCGCTTTTAAAGCATGCGGATTAGGCGATGCATTCACTCAGAAAATAAAAATCGCACCCAAAGGATTCCCTGTTTCAGCATCCTTCTCCGGACAATCCATTGAAAAAGAATTTTCCTTCGAAATGAAAAAAGTTGTGAATGGTTCAATGAAAATGAATTTCACTGCATTCCCGAATGTGGTAAGTGACCTGATGAAAGGTGTTGAAGGAATTCTTCGTGAACCTTACGGATGCTTTGAACAAACATCCTGCACTGCTTATCCGAATGCGATGGTATTGGATTACCTGAAGTCAACGGATAGTAAAGATGATAAAGCAATCGCTTATGCAGGGGATTTACTTGACAGAGGATACAAGCGCCTGACAACTTTCGAAACAAAAGATAAAGGATATGAATGGTTTGGAGCAAGTCCTGCACATGAAGGATTAACAGCATACGGTATCATGGAATTTGTGGACATGAAAAAAGCAGGAGCAAATGTTGATCAGAAAATGCTTGACCGGACAGCAACATGGCTGATGAGCCACAAGGACGGTAAAGGCGGATTTACAAAAGAACAACATGCTTATCATGATTTCGGAAGAATTAGCGATGATATTCTGAATGCTTATACCGTGTATGCTCTTGCAGAAGCTGATTATACCGACATTAAAAAAGAATTCGAAACATCATTCAAAAAAGCGATGGACACCAAAGATCCATACATGTTGGCCATGATGGCGAATGCAGCCTTCAAATTAAAAGAAACTGCAAAGGCAGCAGAAGCCATGGAAATGTTGATTGCGAAGCAGGACAAAGATGGCAGCTGGACAGGAAAAACACACTCCATCACCTATTCTCAGGGACAATCACTGACCATTGAAACCACTTCAATCGCAATTATGGCCATGCTGAAATCTCAGGGAAAATATGCGGGTGAATTGACAAACGCAGTTCAGTCACTTGTCGGATCACGTAATGGTTCAGGTGTTTTCAGCAGCACACAGGGAACTATTCTGGCATTGAAAGCTCTGACCGAATATGCAAAATTCAGCAAGAAGACAACAGAAAACGGAACCATTCATATTTTTGTTGATGGAAAAAAGGTAGCTGAAAAAGAATACAAAGCCGGCGACAAAGGAGCGATCTCTGTGGAAGGCCTGGAACAATTTATTTCAGGAGATGGTATACATGCAGTAAAAGTTAAATACGTTGGTGTAAAAACGCCGCTGCCGTATTCAGTAGCAGTGAACTGGAGTACAACCTTACCGGTGAGCGATAAAAACTGTGCTATTGGTTTAACAACTGTACTTGCTACGAAGTCAGCTTTTGTGGGAGAAACAGTACGTTTAACGAGTACAATCACCAACAGAAAAAGCGAAGAAGTTCCAAGCACAATGGCCATCATTGGAATTCCGGCAGGATTTACAGTTCAACCTTGGCAGTTGAAAGAACTTCAGGAGAAAAAAGTGATCGATTACTATGAGATCATGGGAAACAATATAGCGGTTTATTATCGCGGACTTGCTCCCAATGCGATCAAGACAATCAACCTGGATCTGAAGGCAGAAATGCCGGGAGTATATGACTCTCCTGCTTCATCGGCTTACCTCTATTACACAAATGAGTTTAAAACCTGGAGCGGAGTTGATAAGATCACCATCAAAAAACCAATTATTTAATGCCTTTCAAAAACCATATCATGAATTCAGAGCCTTGCAGGAAAACATCCCCTGCAGGGACTCTGTATTCATTTTTTATTCTTTTCTTTTGCAGCTTAACATCCATAGCAAGTGTTAGCGATACAACAAAAAGCAAATATGCATTGAATGACCCCAGGAACCCTGATTGTCCATGTCATCAGTATCAACGGATGGCTGATGAAGAATACAGGAGAAACCAATCTCATAATTACGAAAACACATCTCTTAACAAAGCCCCAAAAGATAAACACAGGAAGATAATCTCCAGCGACAATACAGGCCCATCTCATACAATAAAAGGAAAAAAGCTGAAGAGGAAAGTGAAACTAAAGCGAATTCTGTTTTTGAAGAAAATTAAATCCACTAGAGCCAAAGGAAGAAAATGGATAAAAACCGATCCGGATACTTGCTTTAAATGGCAATAGGAATTTCTACGGATGATCAGTCAATTAATTCAAATTGTCTGCTATGATGGACAGCATGTTTATGAAAAAGATGCGTCCATTCCTGAAAATTCAGATCACCAAAAAACGGATTGGTAAGTGTTGCTTGTTCATTGTTATCGAAGTAAGAAATAAAATCGCGGATCTCTCTTTCCAATTCCTGTATGGCTTCAGCCATGGAGTCATTGCGGATAGGATCCGGCACATCCGGCATTAAAGCATTCTTTGTTTCACGCTTGAATTCTTTATCGCTCATCGCAAAGCGTTTATATCCTTCTACCTGTTCAACAGGAGTATGCAGGCTTGCATTGGCCTTTCCCGTTGCAATACGAATAGAGTCACTCATATGCTCAACCATTTGCTGAGCATTTAAAACACCCCAAACACCTTTCGCTCCTGGTTCAAGCCTTCTTACTAAAAGTGGAAATTCAACACTTAAAAATTTCAATTTGTCCATGCTCTTTTTAATCTTTTTTTCTTAATTCCTTAGGGAAATCTGTTCTTACTACATAAACCCCTTCCATTGGATTTTCAAGAGCAGGAGAATCACGCAGATAAAAATACAAATGTGTATCTCCGCTAACTTCATCCACTACTTTATCCGTTTTCTTTAAGAGCTTTTTTGAAACGGCGAATTGCATTTGTTTGCCGGCTTCTGTTGTACAATCTACCACTGTCATGTCCCATATCTCAAAGCTGAAAGGTTTATCGTCAGGGAATAAGCCCGCAAGCGTATAGAAGGCATTGTTCCGGATCTTAAATTCCTTCACTGGTTCTGAAACCTTTAACTCATCTTCCCACAGGCATTTAATATTATCCTCTGTTTCTTCACCACCATGCAGATCATCCGCCATGCCCTGGTTAAATTCAGAATTCATTTTCAAAAAATGTAAATACAGATCCATAAGTGTTTTTAAATTTTAAAAGATTCGTCTTTCGGATGAAAGGCAATATCAATCTCTATGATTTACTTTGATTCCAGGTTTTATACAAATCCTGCTGCTTCGGCCGGTTCTCTTCAATTTCTCTTAATGGTTCGCATTCCTTCAGACTCGCTCTGCAATCGGCAGGAAGCTGCTGATATAATTTTGTCCCTTCTGTTTTCCAGCGGATCATTTCGTCAGTTACATCCTTCACTACTTTAGCAGGATTTCCAACGACAACCTTTCTATCTTCAATGATAGTATCGGCAGGTACAAAACACAAAGCTCCGATGATGCAATTGTCGCCAATTTCCACATTGTCCATTACAACGGCATTCATCCCGACCAAGACATTTTTCCCAACCGTAGCGCCGTGTATGATGGCACCATGACCTATGTGCGCGCCTTCCTTCAACGTAACTGTTGTTCCAGGGAACATATGTATGGTGCAATTTTCCTGCACATTACAGCCGTCGTCGATTATGATCTGACCCCAGTCGCCCCGGATAGCAGCTCCCGGACCGATATACACATCCTTACCTATATGAACATTTCCCGTCACTGTCGCATTCGGATGAATGAATGCGCTTTCGTGGATGACAGGTTTGTAACCGTTGAATTCGTAGATATTTGCCATATTATTTAATTAACCGCAAAGGCGGTAAGGCCCTAAGAAGCTTAAAAACTTTGCGTTTTAGTAAAATAAATTTAAACCTTTTCAATGATAACCGCGTAACCCTGGCCAACACCGATACACATTGTTACAAGCGCATAGCGTTTATTTTGTTCATGCAACTCAATTGCCGCCGTATTTAAGATCCTTGCTCCGCTCATACCAAGAGGATGACCTAAAGCGATTGCTCCTCCATTCGGATTGATGCGTGGATCATTGTCCTTTAATCCCCAGGCTCGTGTACAGGCAAGTGATTGTGCTGCGAATGCTTCATTCAGTTCAATGATATCCATATCGTTGATTGTCAGACCCGCCTGCTTCAGCGCTTTGTTTGCAGCCTCCACCGGACCGATCCCCATTATCCTTGGCTCTACGCCTGCAACACCACTTGACACGATCCTTGCTTTCGGAGTTAAATTATATTTTTTAACAGCATCCGCAGATGCCAGAAGAATCGCAGCGGCACCATCATTTAGTCCCGAAGCATTTCCTGCAGTGACAGTTCCACCTTCTTTTTTAAAAGCACCTTTTAATTTAGATAATCCTTCGATTGAAGTTTCCGGACGAATAAATTCATCCTTATCAAAAATTTTCGGATCGCCTTTTTTCTGAGGAATTTCCACAGCAATGATCTCTTTGGCAAAGCGACCTTTTGATTGAGCTGCCGCAGCTTTATGCTGACTCCACAATGCGAACTTATCCTGATCCTCACGGGAGATCTTATCTCTGTCGGCAAGATTCTCCGCTGTTTCACCCATTCCATCAACGCCATACATTTCTTTCATCTTCGGATTGATAAATCTCCAGCCGAATGATGAATCGAATAATTGCTGATCTCTTCCGAAAGCAGATCCGGCTTTAGACATAACCAACGGGCCGCGTGTCATGTTCTCTACTCCGCCTGAAATCATCAGATCAGACTCACCCACCATGATTGAGCGTGCTGCCGCCATGGAAGCTGATAGACCCGAAGCGCAAAGACGATTCACTGTCTCACCGGGAACTGTAAAAGGTAAACCCGCAAGCAATACAGCCATGCGTGCAACATTGCGATTGTCTTCCCCCGCCTGATTCGCGCAACCAATGATCACATCTCCAATTTGAGCAGGATCAATGGATGGATTTCTTTTGATTAGTTCTCTGAGAACAATAGCCGCCAGATCATCCGGACGAATGGTTGATAATGTTCCTCCGAAATTTCCGATCGGGGTGCGGATGCCGTCAATTATAAATGCGTCTTTCATAGTCAATTTTTTTTACCACTAAGGCACTAATGACACAAAGTAGTATTAGTAGTTTATTCTTCTGAATTTTTGGCTATCTCAATTTTACTCAAGCCAACAGGTATTCTTATCTTTTCTTAGTGTTCTAAGTGACTTAGTGGTAAATTCTTTTTCATTATTTCACCTCAATTACACTTTCTCCTCGAACCAATTCTTCTCCATCCGATAAACAGTTCCTTTAAACAAAGCCACTACTTTATCATTCTGATTTTTTACTGTAACATGATAAACACCGATCTTATTTGAAAGACTCATTTCTTCAGCGACCGCTGTAATAACATCATCCTGCTTTAATGATTCAGTGTGTGAAATACTTGTTTCCACGGATACGCTCATTCTGCCATGTGAGTTGGAGGCAAATGCAAGCGCACTATCGGCCAGTGAATAAGTTATTCCTCCGTGAGCGATCCCGAATCCATTCAGCATTTCCTTCCGGATCGTCAGCCTTAGCTTGCAATATCCGGTTCTCACCTCCACGCGCTCTATCCTCAACCACTGACTAAACCAGTCGTTGTGAAACATTTTTTCGAGCACTTTTTCCGGTAATGAAGTATTGTCCATAGTTAATGAGGATCTCTGAACAAATTTACCAAAACAAATGAACTTTTATCGCAGCAGAACAGATTCTTTTTTGAGTGCCTGCAACAGCTGACTTTCCACCTCCGGCAATGAATTGTAAAGCTGTTCAAAAGAATCAATCACAAAGTAAAGCGACTGCATAACATCTGTTTGAAAAGAAGTATCCATCATTTCAGAGATATTAAAATCGCGCTTTTCAGAATTCTTACTTAAACAATGTTCGGTTTCTCCTTTGGAGGAAATGATTCCTGCACCGTAAATTTTGAATTCCCCGTTTTCCCTGATCAATCCGAATTCAATCGTAAACCAGTAAATACGGCCGAGCAATTCAATGGCGCGAGGATCATCAATGTACTTCAGGGCGATATCACTTATGCCTTTAAAGAAATCCACGTACTTCTGGTTACTCAAAAGCGGAACATGTCCGAATACATCATGGAACATATCCGGCTCTTCCAGATAATCGAGTTGCTTCATTGTTCGCAACCAGCAGGTAGCTGTGAATTGACGTTCCGAAAGAAACTGAAAAAATTCTTTCTGAGGGCTGATGTTTGGAACCACTACCAACGACCATCCGGTTAAAGGTGACAATAAAGAATTCACTTCGGAAAAATCAGGGATCTTTCCGGAGCTGAACCTGACTTTTTCCAGCGCTTCCAGATATTCCGCTGAGACAAGAGGTTTTAGGATATTCATTTGTCTTTCGAACAATGTTTCCCAAACAAGGAAATCATGTTTTGTGTAATGACTGTAGATCTGTGATGCGGGTTTGTTTTTCATTGTTGGATTTATTGATGGATACAATTAAAAAAGAAAAAGCCTGTTCGGTTGGAACAGGCTTTAAATATTGCGATTCAGGATATTTATCTGACTTATGAACAATACATTAGCATTCCAATGGGGGCCATCGGATAATAATAATGAAATGAATTGTTCTTGTGTTGCATGTGGCAAATGTATGAAAGAATTATTGATCTACACAATTACTTTTTTGCCTTCCGGAAAATTAGCAGGCGGATAAAAAGTTCTGTTTTCCTTTACCATTCTTTTCAGTAAGATGGCTGGACGGTACCTGTCTTCTGCATATTCTGCATACAGATTATTCAGGATATCAAGAATATTTGTGAGTCCCAGCTCATCTGCCCATTTCAATAACCCTTTTGGATAATTCACGCCTTTCGTCATTGCAAGGTCAAGGTCTTCCATTGAAGCAACCTGAAGATACAAAGAGTCAATCGCTTCATTGATTAGCATGGCAATCACTCTATAAAATATCGCCTTTCCCAGTTCTTCATTTTGCAGAGGCTGGGGTTTTACTGCGTTTTCCGAATAGTCATAATAGCCTTTCCCTGACTTCCTTCCGAACAATCGCGCTTCGTATAAACGTTTTTGAGTGAGTGAAGGTTTAAAGCGTGGTTCATAGAAAAATTGTTCCCAGACACTCTCGGAAACTTTGAAATTAATATCATTGCCAATAAAATCCATCAGCTCAAAAGGGCCCATTTTAAATCCGCCCACATTCTTCATGGCTGTGTCAATGGTGGCAAAATCAGCAATCCCTTCTTCGTAGATCCTGATGGATTCTCCGTAGAAAGAACGTGCGACACGATTAACAATAAATCCCGGAGTATCTTTTGCCAACACAGTCACCTTGCCCCAGCTGTCAATTATTTTTTTAGATGTTGCGGTTATTTCCGAAGTAGTTGTGATGGCCGGAATAATCTCCACCAGAGGCATGAGCGGTGCAGGATTAAAAAAGTGAATCCCAATCACTCTTCCTGAATTTTTACAAGCCGATGCAATTGATGCAATGGAAAGAGAAGATGTATTGCTGGCAAGGATGCATGATTCCGATACGATTGATTCAAGCTCAGCGAAAACTTTCTGTTTGACTTCCAGATTTTCAACGATGGCCTCGATCACAAGCCCGCATTCTTTAAAGTATTTTAAATCAGAAACAAAATTTGTCCGATCAAAAATTGCTTTTGAATCCTCAGCTGATATTTTTTGTTTCTCAGTTAATTTAAGAAGAGTAGCATTAAGATTTGACTTTGCTTTCTCCAGCATTTCTTTGTTTGTATCATACACAACCACTTGATGCCCTGCAGTTGCTGCCACCTGAGCGATCCCTGCACCCATTGCCCCTGAACCAATAATTCCGATTAGGTGTTTTGTTGATTGTTGTTTGTTGTCTGCCATTACAATGAAATATGTTAAACTCTAATTTTAATGTTTGATGATAATTAATAAAACGATCAATCAATATTATTCTCCTTTAAAAACAGGTTTTCTCTTTTCAAGAAAAGAATTTACCCCTTCCTTGTAATCATAAGTGGAGGCGGCATGCACCTGCACCTCTTCTTCATACTCCAATTGTTTTTCCAGTGTGTTGAACATTGACTGATTGAGTAATCGTTTCGTTAGCCCGATTCCTTTTGTTGGCATTTCGCTCAATGTTTTTGCGATGTTCAAGGCCTCTTCCTGAAGAGCTGCATCCTCCGTAACCTTATAGATCATGCCCATTCTTTCCGCTTCTGTTGCTGAAACTTTTTCCCCAAGCATCATCAATGCGGAAGCTTTTCCTAGTCCAATCAAACGGGGAAGAAAAAACGTTCCACCGCTATCTGGTATTAATCCGATCTTGCTGAAAGCCTGAATAAATGATACAGAGGAACCCGCAATTACTACATCACAAGCAAGAGCGATATTGGCTCCTGCACCGGCGGCAACTCCGTTAACGGCACAAACCACAGGCTTTTCCAATGTTCTGATCTTTATGATAATGGGATTATAATGTTCGCGAACGATACGATCAATGCCCGGACCGTTTGGATCCATGGCTTCTGAAAGATCTTGTCCTGCACAAAATGCTTTTCCTTCGCCGGTTATGAATACCGCACGGATCGCATTATCAGAGGCCGCTGTGTCAAGTGCTGTTTGCAGCTGAAGCGCCATCTCGCGGTTAAAGCTATTGAATTTATCGGGCCGGTTCAAATTGATCTTCAGAACACCACCGTGCATTTCTGTCTTTATAAATGTGTCCATACGTTATTTTGTAGGCCAAATATAACAGGTATTGAGGGATAAAAAAAGGAAATGGACTAGGCTTTATCGAATGAAATGGAACTCACCGAGCCTGCATCATTCCGGTGCCCCATCTCACCATCAATTTGATTTACCAGTCCTTTAATAATATCCAGGCCAATGGAAGATTCAGTTGCTTTGGTGGTAGAAAAACCGGGGCCGTTATCACGGATCTGCAAAAAAACTTTTCCAGCGGATTCAGTCAGTGTAATTTCAATTATGCCTTCTGCAACATTTTGAAATGCATGCTTGTAAGAATTAGTCACAAGTTCATTTACTATGAGGGCAAGGGGGATAGCGACAGAAATCTCAAGTTCAATGGTTTGAATATTCTTAATGGTTTTTATTTTTTTATCGGAAGACGAGAACGAGTTATTGAGATTCGACAGGATCTTTTCTAAATATTCTTTGAAGTTTACTGTCGCGTATGATTTAGACTGATAGAGCAATTGATGTATGGTGGAAATGGATTCCAGGCGATTGCGGGATTCCTGTAAAAGGTTTTTATGAAAATCATCTTTCGCCTTATTGGTTTGAAGGCTCAGTAAAC
>JALYRR010000062.1:0-614 GCA_030855265.1 Bacteroidota bacterium
TCTCAGAAAAGAGTGGCGGAATCAATGCTGCTCATCTTCAAAGGCCGCCAACAGAACTAAGGAAAAAGAACCGGATTAAAACCATTCAATCTTCCCTGGCAATTGAAGGAAATACACTTTCACTCGAGCAGGTAACGGCTATTCTTGAAGACAAACGAGTGCTGGCCCCTGCAAAAGACATTCTTGAGGTGAAGAATGCTATCGCGGCTTATAACAGAATGAACACCTTTTCACCTTTTTCTACAGTTGATATTTGCAAGGCTCATGGAATGCTAATGAAAGGCCTCATTCAGGATGCAGGGAAGTTACGTACCGGGAATGTAGGAATAGCAGCAGGAAGCAAAGTGACACATGTTGCACCAAAGGCTGCTATGGTAAAAGGCTTGCTGAAAGACCTGCTGGAATATGCAAAAAAGGATGAAGAGGTAATGCTGATAAAAAGCTGTGTCTTCCATTATGAGTTTGAATTCATTCATCCCTTTATGGATGGTAACGGAAGAATGGGACGCCTGTGGCAAACGATTCTCCTGAACCGGTATTCACCCATCTTCGAATTTCTGCCGGTGGAGTCCATCATAAAAAGCAAACAAAAGCAATATTACCAGGCATTGAGT
>JALYRR010000062.1:624-4440 GCA_030855265.1 Bacteroidota bacterium
CAAGGAAACTCGACTCCATTTATTGTTTTCATGCTGGGTGTTCTGGATGTGGCATTGGAAGAATTACTTGCTTCGCAAAATATTTCTGTAACACCTGAAAAACGAATTCAGATCTTCAAAGAACATATCAGAGAAGAAAGCTTTACAAGACAGGCATATCTGAATTACTTCAAAGAGCTTTCAACAGCCACGGCAAGCAGGGATCTCAAACAAGCGAGCGCTAATAAAATCCTCATAAAAAAAGGAGAGAAAAATTTGACTGAGTATCGATTCAGGGAAGGGAGGAGCTAAGAGATGTGAGGAAGGAGAGTTGCGAAGGGACCTTGGAGTGCGGAGGATGAAAGCATAGATAGTTGCTACGTCATTTAAAAAATAATAATGTAATTTGTCATCAAAAACAAAAATATGGGAGCCTGGGGATTAAAGAATTTCGAAAATGATTCAGCGTTGGATTTTACGGCAGACGTACTGGAAGGCAGTAAGAATCTAATAAAAAATGCAATCTTAAAAATTAATAATGCTAATGCGGACGATTATTTAGAATCGGATGACTGTGTTGAAGCTTTAGCAGCCATGGAATTTATAGCAACTGCCAAAGGGAATGCACCAACCGATCTTACTGACGATCTTCAGAAATGGCTTAAAAAAAATGATGTACTCCAGTTTAAGTCTGGCTTGTTTGGAAAGAAACTCGATATGACTGAGCTATCTCTTAAAGCTCTGGATAGGATTTCAAGCAATTCTGAATTAAAAGAGCTTTGGGAGGAATCTGAAGAATTTAATGATTGGCTTAAGATTATTGAAGATCTAAAACAACGCCTTGGATAATCTTATTCTCAACATCACCTTTCGGTATTTTAGTTCCGGCTGCGCACTTTAGCTTTATTCAGTCTGTATTTTCTCTAGGCAGTTTGTTAATTTTGACCGCCAAAAAGTAAGGGAAAAAGAACCGCTCAAGCTGACCTTTTGAGAAAAGAGTTGGAAGGAACAACTCAACTATTAATAAAACAAAAAACCTGCTAATTACTTAGCAGGTTTCTATTCGATTTTTGGTAGCCCGTAGGGGAATCGAACCCCTGTTACCAGGATGAAAACCTGGCGTCCTAACCCCTAGACGAACGGGCCCTATATTTTAGGAGTGCAAATGTAGTTTAAAAAACCGCTTTTGCAAAAATATTTCGCAATTTTAATGAGAAATTAGTCGATTTCATCTGTATCAGATTGAAAACGAAAGCCTAATCTTTTTCCGGTTTTGATTTGCATACTCTCGCTAGCCACCTGCATATCGTTTACACTCACCTCTTTAATGGAATCAAATGGCGGAGTATACAGATCAAAGCTCAGGCAATAAAGGATGGTTGTTTCAACAATAGACCTGATTGCTTCTTCATCGATCACTGAATGAACTAGGTCGTTGTATTTGAAGCCCAGCTGGCGTTTCCCTTCAACAAAAAAGTGATTTTCTTTATTGATAAAGATCCTTCCAATTACATATCCCAGGTCATTCACCCGGTTATATTTAAAGGAATCATTCAGGAAATTGTAAATATTGATAATCCCGCAATATGTACGGGTATGATCTTCTTTTACATAGGAACTCTTCCAGACTGGATGGGATTTATCAAATTCGAAGATATTGGTATGCATGGAGAAGATCAGAAGATCTCCCGCCACTCTTAATTCAAATTCAAACTCTCCCTTTTCTTTGAACTCTACCGATAAGCGCTTGTCAATTGCAATCGCCTCTTTTTTCAGGTCATTTGCCAGTGTTTTAGCGGTAGTTTTCAGTATTTCAAAGGTTTTCAATGTGTTATCATACACATCCTGCTTCATACTCGACTTCTCCTTGAGCGTCTTCAGTATTTGGTCATGAGTAGAAGGTTTCTCCATCACTTTATTTTTTAATTAATAAGCCCTTGCAAAAACAACTCTCTGAACCGACGGTTTGCCTGAATATATACAAATTCCAGCCTCCTGCTTATTATCCAGAGGAATGCAACGAATGGTCGCTTTTGTTTCCTCTTTTATCTTTTGCTCCGTTTCGCCTGTTCCATCCCAATGAGCCATAACAAATCCAGGCTTTTCTTCAAGAATTCGTTTAAATTCTTCATAGGTGTCAGCCGTACTTGTCTTTGCTTCTCTCATTGCAAGCGCTCTCTTATATAGATTTGCCTGAATTTCTTCCAACAAACTTCCTACCGTATTTTCTATTCCTTCCTGTGAAATTGTATTTTTTTCGAAGGTATCTCTTCTCGCAATTTCCAAAGTGCCATTTTCAAGGTCACGTCCGCCTATGGCTATTCTTAAAGGAACTCCCTTAAGTTCGTATTCAGCAAATTTCCATCCAGGACGTTGAGTATCCCTGTTATCGTATTTTACAGAAATCCCTTTGGCCTCCATCGCTTTTTTCATTTTCATAGCAACCTGGTTGATCTGCTCAAGCTGTTCATCCCCTTTGTAAATCGGGACAATGACAACCTGGAACGGTGCCAGTTTTGGAGGCAATACCAATCCTTTATCGTCGGAATGAGACATAACTAGCGCACCCATTAAACGTGTTGAAACACCCCAGGAAGTAGCCCAAACGTAATCCTGTTTTCCTTCCTTATTGGCAAATTTCACATCGAATGCTTTCGCAAAATTTTGTCCTAAAAAGTGCGAAGTTCCTGCCTGTAACGCTTTTCCATCCTGCATCAAGGCCTCAATACAATAGGTTTCCAACGCACCTGCAAATCGCTCATTGGCGGTTTTTATCCCTTTGATTACTGGAACTGCCATCCAGTTTTCAGCAAAATCAGCATATACATTCAGCATCTGCTCTGTTTCTGCAATCGCTTCCTGCGAAGTGGAATGTGCTGTATGTCCTTCCTGCCATAAAAACTCGGTTGTACGAAGGAATAATCTTGTACGCATTTCCCAGCGAACAACATTCGCCCATTGGTTCACTAAAATCGGTAAGTCGCGGTAGGATTGGATCCACCCGCGGTATGTATTCCAGATGATTGTTTCTGAAGTAGGCCGAACGATCAGTTCTTCTTCCAGCTTGGCTGTTTCATCTACGACGATACTTCCATCTTCTGCAGTTTTCAGTCGGTAATGGGTTACTACAGCGCATTCTTTCGCGAAGCCTTCTACGTGACTCGCTTCCTTACTAAAAAAAGATTTTGGAATGAACAAAGGAAAGTATGCATTCACATGTCCGGTTTCCTTAAACATCGTATCCAGTGCCTGCTGCATTTTTTCCCAGATCGCATATCCGTAGGGTTTGATGACCATGCAGCCTTTCACCGCAGAATGCTCCGCCAGATCAGCTTTTACAACCAATTCATTGTACCATTCCGAATAATTTGCTTCCCGCGTAGATAATTCTTTACTCATGTTTTTTTGTTTGGTATAGTATTTGTATTTTTATCTTGTTGATAGGTGTCAAAAATAAGGAAATTAAACCTTTCCGCGACTAAATTGTCAATAAAGCAGTGAATCATCCCCTCACACAAAATCAAATTTCAAATGAAAACCTATTTTCTAATATTAGCATCTGCCCTGTTCTTCTCGGCATGTAACTCTCCCCAGGGAGCAAGTTCGCGTGTCTACGAGGATGATGTTTATTATTCCTCGAGCGATGCTGCTGCCGAAAAAGAAAAGATCCGGATTGAAAATGAGCAGAAAAAAGCAGCCCAGGCTAAGAAGGACAGAGAAGCTCAGGCAGCATCTGCAAATAATTCCGGCAATTCAGACGGCAACGACGATTATTATAATAAATCCTCCCAACAATCTACTGATTCAGAAGGAAACACCACCATCAATAATTATTAC
>JALYRR010000062.1:4450-16606 GCA_030855265.1 Bacteroidota bacterium
CGAATATGCAGTAAGGTTAAGACGCTTCCACAGCAGCTCCCCTGCTTACGGTTATTATGATAATTACTACACTAATACTTATTGGTACACTGGCAACCCTTACAATTACGGAACAAGTGTTTATATGGGTTATAATTTCTGGGGTCCAAGCTATGCTGTATACTCTTACAACCCAAGTTTTTACTGGTATTCCAGCTGGGGTTGGGGTTACGACCCTTGGTACAATCCATATTCTTACAACCCTTATAATCCTTACGGATATTACGGGTACAATCCTTACATGAACGGATATTACAATGGCTATAATCAAGGCTATTGGGATGGATATCACAACGGATATGGTTGTGGAAACAATAACTATTTCAACAGTTACGACAATAACAGTTACTATTATGGCCCTAGAAGAACTACTGGTTCTAACGGACGTGATAACAATCAACCACTTGCCAGCCGTTATGTAAGTGCAATCGAAACTGAAACACAAAAACCGTTTGAGCAAACCATGGGAAGAGATAACAACCCACACATGCTCAACACAACGGTAAGTGATTATTACACAACAAAGCCTAACAAAAACAATCCGGCAGGACAACCGATCTATATAAATGACGGACCAGTAGACAATGGAAATAACGGAAATAACGGAATCAACAAGCCGACAGATTCCAGGGATAAACCGGTGTATAACAATAATAACAATTCGGAAAAAAATCAGCCTAATCCGAATACAAAGGAAAACAAACCTGTGTACAGGGAAAAGCCGGTTTACAATGAAAAACCTGCTTACAATACACCGAAAGATAATCGCAAGGACAATAATAAACCTTCGTATGAAAGTAAACCCCGGAATGATTCTCCAAAACAGAACAATCCTTCTTCGGCTCCAAGGAACCAACCGAACAAGAGTTCATCATCCCCATCAAAACCACCAAGAAGATAATTTAAGTATCGTTTGTTAAACTGACAAACGATACCTTTTTTGGTCTAAACTTAAACTGATGAAAAAACAATTATTTATAATAAGTGCTGGATTCCTATGTGCATTTTCAGCATTTTCCCAAAATGAAATTGATGCCATGCGCTATTCACAACTCACATTCGGCGGGACAGCACGTTTCGCTTCCATGGCGGGATCAATGGGAGCTTTGGGTGGTGACATTTCAACGCTTAGTTATAATCCTGCAGGTATTGGAATCTTCCGTAAGACAGAACTTTCAATCACACCATCTATTTTTTCACAAACAACTTCTTCCACCTATAATTCTGTAAACGGAAGTGACAGGAAATTAAATTTCAATCTCGGCAATATCGGATTGGTTGCCACCTTCAAAATGAAGGATACTCTTTCCGGCTGGCAAAATCTTAATTTTGGATTCGGTTATAACCGCTCATCAAATTTTCACAACCGCCAGGTGATCCAGGGATATAACAAAACGAGTTCACTTCTGGATACTTATGTTGCTGAAGCAAATGGCAATAACCCAAATGATTTCGATGATTTCGGAACAGGAATGGCCTGGTATACCTATTTGATCAATCCCGATTCCAGCGGAACCAATATGTACAATCATGTAATTACGAATTACGGACAGCTTCAGAAAAAAACGATTGAAACCAGCGGCTCTATGGGAGAAACTGTTTTGAGCTTCGGTGGTAATTACACCAATAAATTATTTCTTGGAGCCACACTCGGGATTGTAAGCGCACGATATTCTGAAGATGCAGTTTATGAAGAGGTCGATGAAAAAGATACTATTTCTGATTTCAACCGATTTACTTATACTGAGAGTCTGGAATCGAGCGGAAGAGGATTCAATCTGAAACTAGGGGCCATTGTTAAACCAACTGACTGGCTTCGTGTTGGCGCTGCGATCCACACGCCCACGACACTTAGCATGAAGGATAATTACAGTAGTTCATTAACCTCCTCTTTTGATGACGGAGCAAGTTACGATACTGTATCTCCGCAAGGAGCATTCAATTACAGAGTAACCACTCCGTTTCGTGCAATTGGAAGTGTGGGATTTGTGATTAAAAAATTAGCTCTGATAAATGCCGAATATGAATATGTTGATTATAGCTATGCACAATTGCATTCCACTCCGAATGTATTCTCTGAGGTAAATGCAGGGATCCGGAAGAATTACACATCAACAGGAAATATTCGTTTGGGCGCTGAGGTGAGACTCGATCCGATTTCATTGCGCGCAGGATATGCACTTTATGGAAGTCCCTTCAGAGTTGGCGATAACAAAACAGCCAATCGTTCCAGCTACACGGCAGGGATAGGTTTCCGCGACCGGAATTTCTTTATTGACTTTGCGTATGTGCTGACTAAATATACGGAATACAGTTATCTCTACGATCCTGAAATTTTGAAATCAACCGTTCAGAATGATTATAAAAACTCAAGCTTTATGCTCACGATGGGTGTACGCTTCTAAGATGTTTGTTTGTGAATGAGAACGCTCCCTTTGTTGTGAAGGGGGCGTTTTTGTTTGGTAGAATCGAGAATCATTTAAAAAATAAAAAAGCCTTCAGAATTGAATCTGAAGGCTTTTTTAAAATGCAAATTACTTATTATGCTTTTGCTAATTTTCCCGTAAGGATATCTGCATCCACAAGGATACGTCCGCAATGTTCGCAAACGATCACTTTCTTATGTGTTTTGATATCAAGGTGGCGTTGTGGCGGGATCTTGTTGAAGCAACCTCCGCAAGCATCACGCTCTACTGTAACAACACCTAATCCGTTGATCACATTTGAACGAATACGCTTGTATGCATTCAATAAACGATCTTCGATGATGGTTTCAGAATTTTTCGATTTCTTAACCAGTGATTGTTCTTCTTTTTCTGTTTCAGCAACGATCTCATCCAATTCCTGTCTTTTAAGTTTCAGGTCTTTCATTCTGTCTTTAAGATCTGTATCAGATTGCTCAATCACTTCTTTTTTAGAAATGATATTCGCCTTGTATTCTTTGATACGCTTCTCTGCTAATTGGATCTCCAGGTTCTGAAATTCGATCTCTTTTGTGATAGCATCGTATTCGCGGTTATTGCGAACCTTCGCTTGCTGTGTTTCGTATTTTTTGATCAATGCCTGAGCATCTTTCATTACATTCTTTTTCTCAGTAATGGAATCCTCCAGGGACTTCAATTCTTCAGTAAAGTTATTTACACGGGTTTCCAGACCAGCAACCAGGTCTTCCAGGTCACGCACTTCCAAAGGCAATTCACCTCTTACAGTTCTGATTTTATCGATCTTAGAGTCAACCTGTTGTAATTCGAACAATGCTCTCAACTTTTCCTCTACAGAAATTTCGTCCGCTTTAGTTTTTGCCATTTTTATAGATATTTAATTGGATTTGTATTGATTTTCGTCAAATGGAGTGCAAATGTACTAAATTTTTTCTTTAAAATCTCATAAAATAAGTCGATGGTGAACTGCTCACTTTCGAAGTGGCCAATATCAGCAATTACGATCTTCCCATCTGCATCAAAGAATTGATGGTATTTGAAGTCGCCGGTAACAAAAATATCGGCGTTTTGCCCAACAGCAGCAGGCAACAGGAAGCTTCCAGATCCTCCGCAAACCGCAACCGTTTTCACCATTTTGTTCCTTAATCCTGTATAACGGATCATCTCCGTGTTCATTCTTACTTTCAGCTCTTTCAAAAATTCCATCTCCGGCCGTGCTTCCTTCAATTCTCCGATCATGCCCGAACCCACAAGGTGATGAGAGTTTGCCAGCGGAATCAGGTCGTAAGCAACTTCCTCATAAGGATGTGCCGCGATGAGTGCCGCGATGATTCGACTTTCCAGATGGGCTGGATAAATCGTTTCAATCTTTGTCTCCTTTTCATGATGCTGGTCGCCAACTTTACCTACAAAAGGATTTGCTCCTTCTCCGGCTTTGAAGGTACCGAGTCCTTCAGAGTTAAAGCTGCATTCGGTATAATTCCCAATCTCGCCTGCGCCCGCATCAAACAGTGCTTTCCTGATCGCAGAGGTATGTTCAACAGGTCCGAACGTGATCAACCTTTTCAAAATGTTCTTATGCGGAACCAGCACCGAACAATTGATCAGGCCGAGTTTTTCAGCAATTCGTGCATTCACTCCGTTGTGCACGTTATCCAGGTTGGTATGACAGGCATAAATAGCTATGTTATTCTGAATGGCCTTAATGATCACTCTTTCTACATAATTCTTCCCGTTGAGTTTTTTGATCCCGCTAAAAACAATCGGATGATGTGCAATCACCAGATTACAGCCTCTTTCAATGGCTTCATCAATAACAGCTTCTGTGCTGTCGAGACAAAGCATAGCTCCTGTTGTTTCCATATCCGGCTGTCCGCAAATAAGTCCTGAATTATCATAACTCTCCTGATAGGCAAGTGGTGCAATGCTTTCAAGAAATGCGGTAATGTCTTTTACTTTCATAAATTCCTGCGATTTTGCACGAATTTACAAATAAAATCCTCCTCATAGCTTGCTGGCACATTCAGCTCCGACAGGGTCATTTTTATTCCCGAGGCTGCTTTTTTCCACTTTATTCTTACATTTAACGCTGTGAAGTTTTTAAGAATCCTTTTATTTCCGGTTTCCATACTGTATGGCGGCATCGTGATGCTTCGTAACAAGCTTTTCGACCTTGGAATTCTTCCTTCTGCAAGAGTGGAGATCCCAACTGTATCTGTCGGAAACCTCTGTGTGGGCGGAACCGGCAAGACTCCTCACATCGAATACCTCATACGTTTGCTGAAAACAGAATTTTATATCGCCACGCTGAGCCGTGGGTATGGCAGGAAGTCCAGTGGCTTTGTTCAGGCCGATACACAATCCTCTGCTACTGACATCGGTGATGAACCGATGCAGTTCAAGAAAAAATATTCCGGAATAAGAGTCGCAGTGGATGGCAACCGTGTAAGAGGAATAAAAAAACTATTGATCAATTATCCTTCGCTTCAAGCCATCCTGCTCGATGACGCCTTTCAGCACCGTGCTGTAACAGCGGGAATCTCCGTTGTTTTAACAGATTTCAGCAAATTGTACCTGAATGATTTCATGATGCCTACAGGCAGTCTCCGTGAATTCAGATCCGGTATTGTACGAGCTGATATTATTATCGTGACCAAATGTCCCGAAATTCTTTTACCGATAGAACGCAAGCGACTGATCAATGAAATCAAGCCAATGCCACATCAGCGCATCTATTTCTCTTACATTAAATACGGACAATTGATTCCGATCCACGGTGAAAAAAATCCCTTTACAAAAGAATATTATTTCGAAAGGAATTTTTCAATCGTGCTTCTAACCGGCATTGCGAACACCTCTCCGCTGGAATACTACCTAAAGGACAAAATTAAAAACATCGAAAGGGCGAAATTCCCTGATCATCATCAGTTCAGCAAAAAAGACCTGGACCATGTTAAAAAAATATTTGATAATATTGCGTCCGCAAATAAAATCATATTGACGACAGAAAAGGATGCAATGCGATTGAAGGATCAGGAATATGCTGATATTATCAAAGACCTTCCACTTTTTTATATTCCAATTGAGATAGAATTTCACGATAAAGACAAAGAAGAATTCAACGAACAAATTTTACATTATGTCAGAACAAATCAAAAGCACAGCGGCGCATATTCAAAGTAAAATATCATTCAGCCCTGAAATCGGAATTATACTTGGAACAGGCCTGGGCGGACTAGTTCAGGAAATCAATATCAAGCACACACTACCGTATAACGAGATCCCAAACTTCCCTCTGTCAACTGTAGAAGGACATTCAGGGAAACTTATTTTCGGTGAGCTTGGGGGAAAGAACGTTGTTGCCATGCAGGGGCGTTTCCATTTTTATGAAGGATATACGATGCAGGAAGTTACATTTCCGGTGCGTGTCATGAAATTACTAGGGATCAAAAAACTTTTTTTATCCAATGCTTCAGGTGGTGTGAATCCGGCTTTTGAAATTGGCGATCTGATGATCCAGAATGATCATATTAATTTTTTTCCTTCCAATCCTTTGATCGGAAAGAACATGAAAGAATTTGGTCCGCGTTTTCCGGATATGAGTGATGCTTACAACAAGGAACTGATCGCAAAAGCAAAAAAAATTGCCGCGGAAAATAAAATCAAAGTACAGGAAGGTGTTTATCTCGGCCTGACCGGACCCACTTTTGAAACACCTGCGGAATATAAAATGGTACGCGTACTTGGAGCCGATGCGGTAGGAATGAGCACTGTTCCTGAAGTGATTGTTGCACGACATATGGGCATAGAATGTTTCGCTATTTCAATCATAACCGACCTTGGAGTTGAAGGAAAGATCGTGGAAGTAACGCATGAAGAAGTACAACAGGTAGCAGCACAGGCAGAGAAGAAAATGACCCTCATCATGAAAGAGATGATGAAACAATTGTAATTCCTTTTGAAAATCTTATCTTTATAAGAACAATCCAATGCTATGAAAACAAGGTTCAACGTTTCTCTTCTCGCACTTCTTATTTCCTTTTCTCTGAAGGCACAATACTCGAAACTCAACGTTGAACTTGTCGGGCATTGGTTCAATCCCCTTCAAACCGCCGAACCTACTTACGGAATAAAATACAACGGATGCTGGGCCTGGGTTGATTCAACGGATGGAATGAAGGAATATGCCATTCTCGGATCAGGATCTGGTACTCACATCATCGATCTTTCAAATCCTTCAGTACCTGTTGAAAAGGACTATGTACCGGGAAGAAGAAGCGGATGTATCTGGAGAGAATATAAAACCTACGGCAAGTATTTATATGCCATTAGCGATGATGCTTCTCCAAACAGTTTTCAGATTATTGATATGAGTTATCTTCCGGATTCTGTACATGTGGTATACGATGGCACAACGATCTTTGAACGCGCTCATACACTTTTTATTGATGGTGATAAACTCTACTTCGGAAGTGTAACACTGGCTGCAGCGGGAGGATATTATTCCATGGCTGTTTATAGCCTGGCCAATCCTGAAGTACCAGTATTGCTGCGACAGCTGAATCAGGATTTTGCAATGCCAACTACGGTGCACGACATGCTTGTAAGAAACGACACGGTATATGCATCGGGAGGTTTCGACGGGCTTTTCTTCTTTCATTATAATACGACTACGAATACGTTCAATGCAATCAATTCCCTCACGGCTTATCCTGAGCAAGGTTATAATCACAGCAGCGCGCTTACTACAAACGGACGAACACTTGTTTTTTGTGATGAGGTTCCCCGGGATCTTGCTGTAAAAGTTCTGGATGTAAGTGACCTTTCAAACATATCTGTGGATGCTCTTTTCAGAAGTGCTAACGGTCCAACCGCTCACAATCCGTATATCTCAGGAAATCAGTTTGTATTTATTTCTTATTACCAGGACGGCCTCCAGATCTATGACATCAGCAATCCTTTGTCCCCTGTGAGAACAGGTTTTTTCGATACAGATACACTCGATGGCCCTGCGAACAATTATAATTTAGCTGGTCCTACCTACCATGGAAACTGGGGTGCATACATTGACCTTCCCAGCAAATTAATTATTGCGGGTGATATGCAAAATGGATTGTATATTCTGGATGCAAGTGTTGCAACTGGTGTGAGTGAGAATAACGCTTCCGCAAATATTATTTCGCTTTATCCGAACCCAGCCGATAATGAAATTTCAATCCTCATCCGGACAAAACAACCGGAAAGAGTTTTAATTGAAACGATCGATATCACAGGAAGAATCGTGCAGAGCAGTTCTGAACAGATCAATCAGGGAGCTTCAACAATAAAATTAAATTGTCAAGAAATCGCTGCAGGAATTTATGTACTGAAGATCAGCGGCAGCACGGTAAATTATTCAGGAAAGTTTGTAAAAAAATAAGCAACCTTAGTAGAAAGACTTTCCTGTTCATTTTATCTCCAACGAGTAATTTTTCATACATCCACCTTCATTCTGAACGGCAGGATTTAGCCTGAAAACAATCCTTTTTTTACGTATCTTTCCGGCCTGAAATAAGCATGCTGAAAAATGAGTATTTACGATAAATATGAGGCGGTAATCGGATTGGAAGTCCATGCACAGTTATCCACCGCGAGTAAAGCGTACGCAAGTGATTCCACGGAATTCGGATTATTGCCGAATACCAATGTCAGCCCGATATCACTTGGCCATCCGGGCACACTTCCTAAAACCAATAAGCGGGTCATTGAATTTGCTGTTCGTCTCGGACTTGCCTGCAAAAGCACGATCCGTGAGGTGAATGAATATGCACGCAAAAATTATTTCTATGCCGATCTTCCGAAAGGTTACCAGATCACACAGGATAAAACTCCTATTTGCACTGGAGGATTCATCAGCATAAAAAAAGAAGACGGTTCGGAAAAACACATCAACATCACCCGGATCCACATGGAAGAAGATGCTGGTAAAAGTATCCATGATATTGATCCAGCAGATTCCCTGATCGATTTGAATCGTGCAGGAGTCGCCTTGCTTGAGATCGTAAGCGAACCGGAAATTCGTAGCGGAGATGAAGCGTATCAGTACCTCATGGAAGTGAGAAAACTGGTTCGTTACCTCGAGATCTGCGATGGAAATATGGAAGAAGGAAGTTTACGTTGCGATGCGAATGTTTCTGTGCGATTGAAAGGTGCAGCTGAATTCGGCAAAAGAACGGAAACGAAAAATATGAATTCCATGCGCAATGTTCAACGCGCAATTGAATATGAAGTAAAACGTCAGATCGAAGCAATTGAAAACGGCGAAGAAATTTCACAGGACACACGAAGCTTTGATGCGGTAAAAGGAACAACCTATGTGATGCGAAGCAAGGAAATGGCAAATGATTACCGCTATTTCCCGGAGCCGGATCTTCAGCCCGTGATCGTTTCGCAGGAGTACATTGCAAAAATAAAAAGCACCATGCCTCCGCTGCCGAATGAGTTATTCAAAAAATATACTTCTATTGGCCTTTCGGATTATGATGCTCAGGTATTGACGGATTCAAAAGAGATCGCGTTGTACTTTGAAGAGATCATCACAAAAACAAAAAATGCAAAAGCTGCATCTAATTGGCTTACTGTTCAGATCAAATCATTCCTGAATGATAATGCATTGCACATCACTGATTTCAAAGTAAGTCCGGCAAGAATGGCTGAACTCATTGATCTCATTGATAGCGGCAAAGTAAGTCATACCATTGCAACTCAGAAAATATTCCCTATGATGCTGGAGGATCAGTCGAAATCACCGGCACTGATCGCAGAAGAAAATAACTGGATCCAGGAAAGTGACAGCAATGCATTAACAGAACTTGTAAAACAGGCCATTGCAAAATATCCTGAAAAAGTAACTGAATATAAAAACGGAAAAACAACTTTACTCGGATTGTTCATGGGTGAAGTGATGAAGCTATCCAAAGGAAAAGCGGATCCGAAAATGACGAATGATCTTGTTAAAGAAATGCTTGAAAAATAATTAAATTAAAAAATATGAAACTGACGAAAATCATCTTTGCTCTTTCAATTATTATCCTTGCTGCTTGTTCCAATACCAATCCTGAATCCATCGCTGGATTTGAATTAAAAGGACAATTGAGAAATGCGCATGGCGAAACCATTTACCTGGAACAATTATCGCCGGAAGGTGTAAAACCGGTAGACACAGCAACAATCGACGAAAAAGGAGAATTTACAATGAACGCCCTGATCACAGAAACAGGATTCTATCGCCTGAAAATCTCTGAGAAAAATTTCGCCACCTTTATTTTTGATGTTGATCAGAAAGTGACTGTGAAAGGTGATGCTGAGGATCTTGGAAATACCTATACGGTAGAAGGATCACCCGATTCAAAATTATTCTGGGAAGTAAATCAGGCATCTGCAAATAATTACCGCAAGCGTGATTCCCTTCAGAAAATATTTCAGGCATTCATGAATACGCCCGGCGTTGATTCTGTTCGTTCTGATTCTATGAGCAATGTCCTTGAAAAACCATACAACCAATATCTTGCGGATCATAATAAATACCTGCAGAATTTTATTGAACTGAACACAGGATCCTTTGCAGCACTTGCGGCTATTCAGCAATTACCTGCGGAAGAGTATATGTCGACGTACAAAAAACTGGATGAAGGACTGATGAAAAAATATCCAACATCCTCTTACATCAAATCATTTCATGAAGGTGTTGTAAAACAATCAAAGCTTGCGATGGGAACAGCGGCTCCGGAAATCGTAATGAATACTCCGGATGAAAAGCTTCTAGCACTTTCATCCTTAAAAGGTAAAGTTGTGTTGGTTGATTTCTGGGCATCCTGGTGCGGACCATGCAGAGCAGAAAACCCGACTGTGGTAAAAGCCTACAACAAATACAAATCAAAAGGATTTGATATTTACAGCGTATCCCTTGACAAAGACATGGACAAATGGAAAATGGCGATTCAGAAAGATAATCTGATCTGGCCTAACCATGTGTGTGATTTTAAATTCTGGCAATCACCGGTAGTTCAATTATATAATTTCAACGGGATTCCTTACAATGTGCTTCTGGATAAAGAAGGAAACATCATTGCGAAGAACCTGAGAGGAGAAGCGCTTGAAAAGAAACTCGCTGAAGTACTGAAATAAAATGAAGAAACGTTTTTTCATTGCCTCCCTCCTTCTGCTGACCCTGATCCCGGGTGTGGCTTCTGCGCAAAAATATTTTCAGCAGGAAGTGAATTATACCATCAATGTAAAACTTGATGATGTAAAACATGAATTGACAGCGGACGAATCAATTGAATACATCAACAACTCTCCATCAACTCTTACCTTCCTCTATTTTCATTTATGGCCGAATGCCTATAAAGATCAAAGCACTGCACTTGCTCAGCAGCAACTGGAGAACGGAGAAACATTTTTCTATTATTCCAAAGAAGAAGACCGCGGTTACATTGACGGACTGGATTTTAAAGTAGATGGTCAGAGTGTTAAATGGGATTATGTAAAAGACAGCATCGATATCTGCCGGATCAATCTGAATACTCCTGTTAAGAGCGGAGAAAAAATCACCATCACTACACCCTTTCACGTAAAGATTCCTTCCGGGGAAATCTCGCGATTGGGTCATATCGGACAATCCTACCAGATCACGCAATGGTTTCCAAAACCTGCAGTGTTCGATAAACATGGATGGAATTATATGCCTTACCTCAACCAGGGAGAATTCTATTCTGAATTCGGATCCTTTGATGTGAGCATCACACTTCCGAAAAATTATGTGTTGGGTGCGACGGGCGATATGATCAATGCGGAGGAAGAGATGGCCTGGCTCGATGCAAAAGTAAGTGCGACGAAAGCGATAACCGATTTTGATTCAAAAGACCTGACTTTTCCTGCATCCGATTCTTTAACAAAAACAATCCGCTTCAAACAAAGCAATGTTCATGACTTTGCCTGGTTCTGCGACAAGCGTTATCATGTATTAAAAGGAGAAGTTGAAACGCCGCATACAAAAAACAGAGTAACTACCTGGGTGATGTTTACCAATGCGGAAGGCGATCTCTGGAAGAACAGCATCTCCTACATGAATGATGCGATCTATTATTATTCATTGTGGAACGGTGATTATCCTTACAGTCAGTGCACCGCTGTTGACGGAACCATAAGTGCCGGAGGCGGAATGGAATATCCGAACATCACCGTGATTGGTTCCAGTGGAAATGCATTTTCTCTTGATGTGGTGATCACTCATGAAGTAGGACATAACTGGTTTTACGGAATGCTCGGAAGCAATGAACGACTTCACCCCTGGATGGATGAAGGAATCAACTCCTTTAATGAATTGCGTTATGTGGAAACAAAATATCCTGACAGAAAATTGCTGGAAGGAAATACCGGACTTGCAAAAGCATTTGATCTCACACGCTATAAACATAAATCACAATACGAACTGGCCTATTTATTATCTGCTAAAAAGAATGAGGATCAGCCGATCGAGTTTCCATCAGCTGAATATACTCAACTGAACTATGGCGGTGTGGTGTATTCCAAAACAGCCATTGCATTTGATTACCTCATGGCTTACCTGGGAGAAAGTGTGATGAATGAAGCGATGCAAAAGTATTTTGAACTCTGGCATTTCAAACATCCGGAA
>JALYRR010000063.1 GCA_030855265.1 Bacteroidota bacterium
GGTATAGCTGATCTGGCAAACTTCAACAGGAAGTGTTTCTGTCTTTGTAAAACCGCATTCCGGGCAGGTGATATCTGCCATCAATGAGGAGTCGGTAGTGCTTGGTGATTCGGGAGAGCTGATACTCTGCACTGTTTCATCAGATTCAGGCGTGGAATTACAGGAACTGAAGATTAAGCTGATAGCCGTCAGAAAGAAAAGAATAAATTTTATTTTCATTTTTTTATTGTTTTCAGATTAGCACTGTGCCATCCATCTCCTTTGGTATCGGGATATTCAGAAGGGTTAAAACAGTGGGTGCAATGTCGGCCAGTTTTCCTGAACGGATGAATTTATGATCTGCATCAATCAGAATGCAGGGAACAGGATTAGTGGAGTGCGCTGTATTCGGACTTCCATCCGCATTGATCATAAAATCAGAATTGCCATGATCTGCGATAATAATAAATGAATAACCATTTTGGATACCGGCTTCAACAATGCGTGATGCACAGGCATCCACGGTTTCCACCGCTTTGATCACTGCATTAAAATCTCCGGTATGTCCAACCATATCGGCATTCGCGAAATTGAGGCAGATAAAATCCGCTGTCGCATTTTTAATTTCCGGCAAGATTGCTTCTGTCATTTCAATTGCACTCATCTCCGGTTGAAGATCATACGTTGCCACTTTTGGTGATGGAATCATTAAACGTTTTTCTCCTATGAATTCTTTTTCCCTTCCTCCGGAAAAGAAAAAAGTAACGTGTGGATATTTCTCAGTTTCCGCAATTCTGATTTGTGATTTACCGTTTTTTTCCAACACTTCGCCCAGTGTCATCCGGAGATTATCCTTGCCATACACTACATGAACATTTTTAAACGTTTCATCATAATTCGTCATGGTCACATAATACAATGGAAGTGTGTTCATGCCCTGTTCCGGCATATCTGCCTGTGTAAGTACTTGGGTGATCTCCCTGCATCTGTCGGTCCGGTAGTTGAAACAGATTACCACATCACCAGGTTGAATTGTTCCAATTACATTTCCGGATCCATCTACTCGCACAACCGGAAGGATAAATTCATCTGTTACATTTTCAATGTATGATTTTTTAATTTCCTCTAAAATATTTTCTGTTTTAGCGCCGCTTCCTTTTACTAGACAATCATATGCGATCTTCACCCGTTCCCAGCGTTTGTCACGATCCATCGCATAATAGCGACCGCATGCACTTGCAATTTTGATCGGCTTGCCAAGAATATGATCTTCCAGTTTTTTCATGAACGTCAGTCCACTCCGTGGATCGGTATCTCTTCCATCAAGGAAGGCATGAATAAAAACGGAATTAAGTCCTGACGCCACAGTCATGTCGCAGAGGTGATGCAGGTGATCCTGTGAAGAGTGGACACCACCATCGGAAACCAGTCCCATGAAGTGAACAGATTTTCCTTTTTCTCTTGCATACTGAAATGCGTTTAACAAAGCGGGATGCTGATCGATTGTTTTTTCACGAACTTCTTTATTAATGAGTGCAAGATCCTGGTAAACGATTCTTCCTGCACCAATGTTGAGGTGTCCCACTTCGGAATTTCCCATTTGTCCGGCCGGCAATCCTACATACTCCCCCGATGTTTTTAATGTTGAATGAGGATGTTTTTTGTAAAGGCTGTCAACAAAAGGAGTTTGGGCCATTGCAATGGCATCCGATTTACTGCCATCTCCAAGCCCCCAGCCGTCTAGAATTATTAATGCAACTTTTTTCATGCTATGAATACAAATCCTAAGAATTTAAAATCAAAAAAATATGTCTAATTGGTTCTGAAAATAATTTACAAGGTTTTCAGCCTTGGTGTTTTCCATTTTTTGATTCCGCCGAATAGAAATAAAAGTCCGATCGAGATAGCAATTAATGAATACAGAATTTCAGCTCCTGAACTTATTCCCTGGGTAATGTCAATGAACAGTTCGCCCACTCCACGCAACAGGAAAATGCCTGCAATGATGAAAATCACAGGTTTTAAAAATGGGAGTTTTCTGAATCTGTTGTCAGCTGAAAGACCGTAAAGTCCAAAAATAAAAAAAACAATTGCCACAAAAATTGTAAGTATAAAAGGTAATGATGAATGTGTTTTAGAAAGATCTGTCATTTCCTTGCCAATGCCAGTTACTTCAAACATTTTGTCTGCCCAGAAAAGTCCAACAATATGTCCGATTGCAATCAGAATGTTTAAATATCCTCCAAGTCTTAACATAATTTTTTCAGTTTGTTCCTAAGTAAATGAGTCCGCTTATTACCAATAATAAAATCCATTGTCCGAGTTTCAAAAAATTTTTTGGAAATTGTTTTGAGATAGTAACCGTCAAAGCCCAGACTATCGCGTAACCTAAAAAGTAAATCCAGAGTATTTGCAATAATGTCTTTTCGTTTTCAAAATAATTGCTAAAATTAATTAAAGCAAGTCCGATCGTTGCAAAGAGCAGGTCAAAGGAAACCCAATGCCAGCCGCATCTTGCCATTGTCCATTTTTCTCTTTTCCGAAAAGTCCCATCATTTTCCTCTGCCGGTTCATTAACTTTCAGTTCTTTATCTCCCACAAAAGTGTGCAGCAGGAAAGCTAAAAGTGTTAAAATATTGGCGATTAAAATGGCTATGTTCATATTCCTTTTTTTATGCTCTCTTATAACTATCCTTTATGAGAGAGCTGTGAACAATTCTTTCTAAGGATGAAATACGACTTCAAAAACACTTCCGCGGGGTGAATTGTTTTTCACTGTAATGCTTCCATTGTGCTGCTCTACCAGGTAATCAACAATGTACAATCCAAGTCCTGTTCCTTTTGTCTTCCGTGTTTCTTCATTACCAATGCGATAGAATTTCTGGAATATTTTTTTCTTTTCATCGGCTGGAATTCCGTGGCCTTCATCAGAAACACTTAAAACGATATCAGCGTTTTTCTTTTTTAGTGTAAGCCTGATTGTTGAATCTGGATCCGAGTATTTCACCGCATTTTCAAGAAGGTTTAGAATTATTGAAGGAAAATTGGTTCGGTCAATTTTCATAAAAATCCCCGGCTCTATATCCAGTTGAATGCGTTGTTTGTAATTGAAGGAGCTGATGGTTTGCTGCATTCCTTCAGCAATGTATTTTGATAAGTCATACTCTTCTTTGAACAATGGATAAGTACTGTTGTCGATTTTTGCAGCAAGCAGAATGTTTTCAACGAGATTGTTTAATCTGTCGGTATCGCTGATCGCATTACCAAGAATTTCAAGTGTCTTAGCTCGATCCAGGTCACGTTTCTGAAGAGTTTGTAACTGCAGCTTGGTGGAAGCGATCGGTGATTTTAATTCATGGGTTACAGAAAGTAAAAAATTATTCTGCTGAAGAGAAAGAAGTTTTTCCTTTCGAAAAGTTTTTCTGACCTGAAAAATTCCGAGAATAAGAACTCCTAAAAATACGATTCCTTCTCCGGCGATCATGATCCAGCGTTTCTGCAACTTTGCATTCAGCAAGTTTCCTTCGTTGATGATCTCCTCAGCGGATGCGCCTTGTAACAGATTCACTTCCGTTTTCAACCGGTAGATCTCATTGTTCAGCTCAACCATCAGCAATCCCCACCAGATGAACTGGATCAGTACATACGCCACGAGCAGGTAAAACCAGAAGAGTGGGCGCGACAATTTAGGTGCTGAGTACATGGAGTAAAAATACACATAAAGAACACATGGCTCGTTTAGAAAATCCTCCTGTTTCAGTCAAAATTATTTACTTTTAGCCTATGGAATATGTCATTATTTGCCTGGTAGCATTCGCCGCATCAGGACTCACCCTGTTTTCCGGCTTTGGTTTAGGAACCTTGTTATTGCCTGCTTTCGCTGCCTTTTTTCCGATAGATATGGCTATCGCCTTAACCGCCGTGGTTCATTTTCTGAACAATTTATTTAAACTTTTTCTTTTAGGTCGTCACGCCGATAAAGGTGTTGTAATAAAATTCGGCCTTCCGGCATTGATCGCTTCCTTTGCGGGAGCAGCCTGTCTCTTGTTTTTGACTGATGTTCAGCCAATTGCTACTTATTCCCTGTTTGGAAGAACTATGGAGATTCTTCCCGTGAAATTGCTCATCGCTTTGCTGATGGTGATATTTTCCCTTTTTGATCTTATCCCCTTTTTAGCTAAGATCACCATTGATAAAAAATTCATGATACCAGGTGGTTTGCTCACAGGTTTTCTTGGCGGTCTTTCCGGACATCAGGGAGCATTACGAAGTATGTTTCTTATTAGATCAGGGCTGCCGAAAGAAAGTTTTATCGCCACTGGTGTAGTGATTGCATGTATGGTTGACATTGCGCGACTGATCATTTACAGCACAGCCATTCTAATGGTTGGACTTCATGCAGATCTCTGGCTGGTGATCGCTGCGACCTTGTCTGCATTCACAGGTGCATTCATTGGCAATAAACTCTTAAAGAAAGTAACCATCCAAACCATTCAATTGATCGTAGGGATCATGCTTCTTCTGTTCGCTGTCGCGATGGGCTCCGGACTCATCTAATGAGGAATTTGTCGAAAGACTGAGTAATAATTGCCCCAATGCATTCGACTTAAATTCTGGCCTTTTTGGCGAGATCGCCTGCTGCTCCGCTGATTTGATATACGGGTATAGAGATTGAAGATTAAATGCGCCCAAACAAATTTATTTGCAGGGAAACATACAAACTTTAATCTAAAAACCTAAACCATGTATAGTAAAGTCAAAATTCTGGGACATCCGCTTCATGCGATGCTTGTTCCTTTTCCGGTTGCCTTTTATGCTGCAACAGTTGTTTGTTATATCTGTTATAGTTTTAACGGAGATGCCTTTATGTTTCGGGTTGCTGTAATGGCGAATTGTGCAGGAGTTTCCACCGCTGCTCTTGCGGCTATCCCCGGCTTCATCGACTGGCTTTATATTCCAAAGGAAAAAAGAGCCAAACGAATTGGACTTTTACACATGATCTGCAACCTTGCTGCATTGGCGTTGTACGGAATTACACTTTTCAGCCTTTGTCCGAAATTAGAAGAATCGGCACCGGATGATGGTCCGGCCGTGATTATGACCATGATGGGTTTTATACTTACATTGGTTGCTGGTTTCCTTGGTTGGAGCCTTGTTCAGAAACACCATGTGGGTGTGCACCTGACACCGGAACAGCAAAAAATCGATCCCAAAGATGGAGTTTCCTCGTAGTATAATGCAAATACAAATCAGGAATATCAAAATGATATAAAAAAAAGCGCCTCGTTGAGAGGTGCTTTTCTTTTTTATAATATGGATCAGACTTTTTTTCTGAAGTACTGAGCGGTATAGATCAGGAACACGAAAATACAAATTCCCAGTCCGCATGCTTCACGCGCAAGTTCCTGATTCATTGTCTTCATTTCCATTCCTTCTCCTTCCGTAAAAAAACCTTCGAATTTTGTCATGCCGAGCCATGAGGTAAGTGCATAGGAAAGATACAGTACGATCAGGATGCGTAACAATTCAAAGGAATATTCATTACGGAATGCTTTGTAGGAAACATAAGCAGCAACAAGGTAAACAGTGATCCACCAGATTGGATCAGGATCATTGATCTGTAAGTAAGCGAACCACAAAAATACAATTAGGAAAATAAGAGCAAGATATTTCATCGTTTTGGGATTTTTTATTGATTGCTGATTGCTAAAATTACATCATTATCCTGAGTCGAAACAACTTAATTTATTTTTACGATCCTGGTTTGAAAACGTTGATCTGCAGAGATCAGTTCAACAAAATAAACGCCGGGAGGAAGTTGTTTTCCGCATTTCAACTGATCGGGTAAATTTTTTCCGGATTCAGAATGGATTTTTTGACCTCTCATATTATACAGCGAAAGAATATAACCTCCCGAACTTTTCGGAATAGTACTCATGTCGAGTTGCAGTTCATCCAGAAAAGGATTCGGATAAGCAAACAATGCATGTTGTTGTTCCATGTTTTCAGTTCCTGTGTTAATGTCTATGAAATGATCATCCTCCCAAATGCAGCTGGTAAAAGCATTCAGCGTTGCAGCAGAAGAATTTACCCGCCAATCATGTTCTTTCAGAAGACTAAAAAAAACAAGCGCCCGGGTATTGTTAAAATAGGTTTTAAGATCCCTGCTCATCTGGCAAACCCATTCCGCTTTCGATTGAGAGATGATCGGTTCGCCCGGATATCGTTCACGGCATCCCACTTCGCAAATATATAGTGGCTTGTCAGGGAAATATTTATTCAGGTAATAGTAAGATTCTGCAATCGTAAATCTGAACGATCTCCATTCAGGAATTCCCAGATCGGGATGATTGTAAATATCGGTGGCCACTATATCCACATAAGCAGAACCCGGGTAGGAATCAATGATCCAGTTATAGTCTACATAGGGTTTCGGCTCCGCATTCACGCACCACATCCATTTTACATTGTTTGTTCCCCTGTTCCGGAAACGGTCCACGACATACTTCCATGCGGAAACAAATGTTGCAGGATCTGATCCGTTTTCAGTTAACGACCAGGAATACCAGTTGCCTTCAAATTCATGAAAGATGCGCAGGATAACAGTATCACCGTAGGTTTTTATTTGGTCGGCAAAGGCATCAATATAAGTATCAAAGGAACCATTCAGGATTTCTGAAAGCCTTGGCTGAACAGGATCCAGACGTGCAAAAGAATCATACATCATTTCCCAGGTGATGATAGGAATATATCCGGCTGAATTCAGCGCGCTCACTTCCGTTCCCGGAAATTGATTGGGCACGGTATCCGTTTTGGAATAGGTCATGAACCAGTTCACAAATTTCAGGTTAGGTTCTGTAAACAAACCATTTATTGTATCCGGTGTGGTGGCGGGAAGTTCATTGGAGGACAAGGCACCAAGCAGACAATGATCTCCGGGATCTTTCTGAGGAAGGTCGAGAATGCTCGCTCCAGAAGGAAGAACGCCTTCGGAAAAACAAATCATATCCATATAGTATTGTTCGGAAAAGGTAAGTAAGGAAGTGCGTTGAAAAATAAAACTCAGTGAAAACAACATGCTTCCACTTCCCGAATAGCCACAATCAAAGATCCCGTTGCCTCCCGGATTTGAATCTGTAAAACTGTTCAATGGAATGGAGATCAACTGCCAACCAGCGGATCGCACATAGGAAATGGTGCGGCTCCATTTATCATCTGCCCCGATTTCATAAATGTTGTTGCTGTTATCATCCTCTGTGATCACAATTTCCAACAAAGAATCTGGTCCGTTCGAGAGGGCATTATATAAATAGAAATTGATATAGTCACTTCCAGCATTGAGATCGATAAAGCGGGAAATTCCTTTCCCGAATTCGCCGTTCCCCACACTCCAGTTTATATTTAATTCAAGAGTTCTGTCTCCCAATACCTCGCTACTCGCGAAAGGTGTGGCGCTTACCTGGTAGAAGAGATCATTGTTCCTGTAATCCCCGTCGGGCAGGTTAACTGAGCCAATGTCCAGCCCGTCAAAATCGTAAACGACTGATTTCAATGTGTTGATCTGCGACAGGCATGGGTTTGACAAAAGAAGAAAAGCGGCGATACGTAAAGTTAAATTCATAGCAAGGATTCAGAGTGTTTGATCAGAGCAACAATTTTTTGTCCAGCAAATACGGAAAACAGTTTTTGATAAAAATATTTTTAAGATTAACTCCATTCAAGCAGTAAGGCCGTAATGGGGATCCTTCTCGGATGAAATTTTAGGAGATACTCCGGTTTTTTTTTAACTTGGTCGTATTAATTTCTTCGATTATGCATAAACCTCTTCTATTACTGTTTACGGTATTTCTATTCACGTCCTTCAACAGGCCTTTTGCCAACACATTTGTGGCAGAGAACGCGATTGTTTCCTTTGTTTCAAAAGCCAACCTGGAAACGATAGTTGCACAATCCAAGGAATTGAAAGGAAGCCTTGATATTCAAAAACGGACTTATTCGATCACCATCCCGATCTGCTCTTTCGAAGGATTTTTAAATGCTCTTCAGAAAAAACATTATTGCGAGCGATATGTGGAAGGAGCAAAATATCCGACTGCCTCTTTTAAAGGAAAAATCATTGAGGACATTGACCTTTCCGTTCCGGGAACCTATTCTTTCCGAAGCAAAGGAATCCTCTCCGTTCATGGCGTTGATAAAGAAAGGATCATTGAAACAAAAGCAATTGTAAAGAATGGCAAGATCGCTATCGATTCAAAATTCTCTATCCTGCTGGAAGATCATGGAATTAAAATCTCTTCGATGAACTCCATCGTTATTTCCAAGACCGTTGCTGTAGATGTGAAGATTAATCTAATTCCCGGTTAATGCAATTACGGAAGTTGTTCCATGTTTTTTACCACTCCGTATTTATTTCGGGGATCCTTCTCCTGTTATTTTTTTCCACCAATTTATTTTCACAGCAGAATTCCCGCACACATTCCCTTCTCTCCGGAAAAAAGGAAGTCAACGTAAAAGCCATCATCAACGATCCCAATGGTTCTATATGGATCGGAACCGACCAGGGACTTGTTCTCTTTAACGGGATCAGTTATAAAATCTTCAGAGAGGCGGATGGGATCGCGTCCAATAGTATCACAGCCCTGGCATTGAGTAAGGACAGCACACTCTGGATCGGACATGCGAATGGAAAAATTTCATCAGGAAAAAATCTTTCCTTTAAATCATTTCTTCAGAAAGATTCTACCGACAACACCGCCATCAACAGTATTCTATGTGATCATTCCGCTTCGGTCTGGTTTGGAACAAACGGTTCGGGCGTTTATAAATTATCCGGAAATACCATTACGAAATTCAATTCGGAAAATGGATTGGGCGATGATTATATCTACACACTTTTTGAAGATGTAAAAGGCAAAATTTGGATGGGCACCGATGCCGGGATCACAATTTTAAAGAACGAGGCAAACATCAAAAAAGAAAATTTCTCTTACCTGAGTACGCGAAACGGTTTGCCCGATAACATCATTAAAAAAATCACTTCAGATAAATCAGGCAACATCTGGTTCAGTACTCTGGATTCAGGAATTTGCAGATATGATGAATTAAAAAAGTTGATCACACGTCCCTTGGTAAACGGAGGCTGGAGCCATGGATCCATCAGTTCTATGATGATAGATCATGAAGGCTCGTTCTGGATTGGAACAGAATCAAAAGGATTGATCAAATGCAGCATTGATAAAAATAATAAAGTACAGTTACGTATCATCGGCAGCACAAACTCACTGATCAATGAAAAGATCAATGTATTGTATGAAGACAACGAACGCTCCGTTTGGGTAGGCACTCCGAAAGGCCTTACACAATTTTACCGCAGCCGCTTTGAATTCCTTGGCAAGAAAGACGGGTTGCCTTCCGACAGTGTGAAGGCATTTTTGATCGACTCCAAAGGGAATTATTGGATCAGCACAACAGCTGGACTCAGCAGATTTTCTTTTAATGAAAATGGAAAAGCAGAAACAAAAAATTATTTTCAACTGAATGGTTCTTCCGGGATCAGCATCGTTTCATTGTTTGAAGACAGGAATGGCGCAATCTGGTTAGGCACTTACGGATTAGGCGCTTTTGTGCTGGATCCGGAGACAGGTGTTTATCGTGTTTTTTCAGAAATGCAGGGCTTGTCGAATAATAATATTATGTCAGTATGCGACGATAAATCGGGGAACATTTGGCTGAGTACATTGGGTGGTGGCATTTCTAAAATTTCTTTTTTACAACCCGATTACAAAGGGAAATTCACTGTGGAGAATTTCGGTGAAGAGAGAGGAGCCGGAAGCATCTATGTTTATTATGGGTACAACGACAGTAAAAATAATACATGGTTTGCGACAGACGGTGGCGGACTTACGTATTACAATGGCAAAACTTTTCAGTCGTTCAACAGCATCAATAAAAAGATCAAAGGAGATGTTGTGAATTCCATTACGGAGGATAAAAAAGGAAACATCTGGTTCAGCAACCAGGAAGCTGGTGTGTATAAATATGACGGAAAAACATTCACCAATTACAACACCGATTCGGGTCTTCGTGATTTGTCGCCTGCTATTGTTACCATGGGGAATAACGATGATGTGGTGATCGTTCATCCAGGAGGCATTGATGTGCTGAATGATTCTGAATCATTGATGGTTCGTCATTACAATGTGTATGAGTCGGACAAGGAATTTGTGCCGGGGCAGAATGCTTTTTTTAGAGATGTTTCAGGAAATATCTGGATATGTACCGAAAGCGGGATGGTGAAATTTCGTGCTTCGCTGGATTCTCTGGATCAGTTAGCGCCACGAATTCAATTGACAGGAATGCAGGTGATGCTGGAAGAGTATCCGCTTTCATCAGAACCGGAATTTGATTATGAACACAATCAGTTTGTTTTTAAATTCATGGGTGTGTATCAAACTACTCCCGATAGAGTGCGTTATCGCTTTAAATTGGAGGGATATGAGAAGGATTGGTCGCCGGCAACAGAGAACAGGATCGCCTCTTATCCAAGTCTCCCTTATGGAAATTATACATTCATGGTTTGTGCAGCCAATGCGGAAGGAACCTGGAGTAAACCTGTGAGTTATGCATTTGAGATCACACCACCATATTATAAAACGATCTGGTTCTATGGGCTTGTGTTTGTTCTGCTGGTTTCTTCGATATACTTCTACATTAAATACAGCGTGAAGCAACTGGAAAATCAGAAAAGGATTCTGGAGGCGAATGTGGCACTTCGTACAAAAGAAGTGGTGGAACAAAAAGAGATCATTGAAGAAAAGAACAAGGACATAACTGCATCCATCAATTATGCGCGCAGGATACAGGAAGCTATTCTTCCCGATAAAGAGATCAAGTATAGAATCTTTCCTGAGGCGTTTGTACTTTTTCAGCCGAGAGATATTGTGAGCGGTGATTTTTATTGGTTCTCGGAAAAGAACGGAAGACGTTTGATTGCTGCTGTGGATTGTACCGGACATGGAGTTCCGGGAGCATTTATGAGCATGATCGGTAATGCGTTTTTGAATGAGATTGTAAATGAACGAGGGATTGTTGAGCCTCATCTGATCCTAAATGAATTGCGTGATATGATCATTAAGTCGTTGAAACAAACTGGATTCGACGGACAAAGCAAAGATGGAATGGACATATCTATTTTGTCATTTGATGATTCAAATTCCTTGGTAGAATACTCCGGTGCAAACAATCCCATGTGGCATATCCGTGATGGTGTGTCGAGAAAGATAGATGCGGATAAGCAGCCAATCGGTTATTATCTGGGAAATCCGGTGCCGTTTACGAATCATAAAATTGAATTGCAAAAAGGCGATTCGGTTTACATCTATACGGATGGTTATGCGGATCAGTTTGGAGGCGAACATGGAAAAAAATTCAAGTACAAGAAACTTCTGGAGATGATCCTTTCCATACAGGATAAGCCCATGTTAGAACAGGAAAAGATCCTTCTGGATGTATTCAGCAACTGGCAGGGCGAACTTGAACAAACGGATGATGTACTGGTGATAGGGGTGAAGGTGTGAAGTTTTTTAGAATGTAAAAAAGAATGGTTGTTTTATTTAGTCGCGAATAGCTTACCCCGTAAAATCAAAGCTTGGAGTTTCTACAATCCAATAAGGTGCATTAGAATAATAAATGGTTGAATTAATCATGTCGGTATACAATTCACCTGAAACAATGTTGGATTGATAAACATATTGTCCAGCAACTACGAATATTTTAAGGGATGTATTTTTTCATGACGACCGTACAGGCTATGCAGCAGGGGATAACGGAACCCTTTTAAAAGTTGTTTTTACAGCAGACATTTGGACGTTAGGCACGACCTCCGGATTGTGGCAGGCAAAAGCGTTGACGGGGGTCAATGGTGTAACTACACAAAGCGAGGCCAATATATCATCTATTGATTTTCCCGACAGGTACAAAGGATTTATTGGCGGTTTATTCAATACAGGAACTGCAACGCCTTATTATGCCCGACTCATCACAGATGAATCCGATGTGTTCTCAACCAGGTTCTGGTATGATAAACTCGGAAGAATGGTCGTGTCCCAGAATACAAAACAGTTCAGGCGCAAATTACTAAGCATGCAGATCGACAGGAGTGATTTCAGCTATACACTCTATGATGCATTAGGAAGAATCAAGGAAGTAGGAGAGAAAACAGAGAATTCATCCGGCACTAAATTCCAGGGAGTCTTTGGTGAATATGTAAATGGCATACTGAACCCGAACGTGATCAATGATGCCAACCTGTTGTCCTGGATCGCCGGAGGCCCTAGGAGAGAAGTAACCAGCACGTATTACGATGATGCGATCACAGGGCTGCCTTCAGGCATTGTGCAGAATAACCTGCGCAAGCGCGTAGCAACCGTAGCATTTGAAGATGTAGGAGATACCAACCCGCTTACTTACCAGTATGCTACACATTACACTTATGATATTCACGGGAATGTAAAAACACTGTGGCAGCAAAATCCTACGCTTACAGGAACAATCGCAGGACAGGCGCTGAAGCGAGTGGATTATGAATACGACCTGATCAGCGGGAAAGTAAATGCCGTACGCTACCAGGACGGACAGGCCGATGCATTTTATCATTTTTATGAATACGATTCCGATAACCGGATTGGAAATTTCGCTCACTCAGACCCCTTCTTTTCGGAATATTCAGACCCCTCAAAATTTTGGATGATTTTAGGTTGAAAGCCATTATTTGTAGCATTTTTAAGAGGAGTGAAAAGGAAAACGCAAGGGGTCAATTTTTAGCGATCAAGTGGGGTCTGGGTGCGCGGAATTTCCAGTTATAGTGTTGAACTGATTAAAATCGCTGTTGATCGTAGTTCTCAATACGGTTGAAGTTGGTGGGTCAAAGCTATTTCCCGGATCATGAATTGTTGCATAATATATTCCGGGTATCAAGCCGGAAATAGATAGGCCACTACCAATGGAAACTCCTCCAGCATTTGCCCAAGTCACATAACAACCTGGGTAATTCGGACATGTTGTGATCGTAACGCTGGCCGATCCGTCAGCATATGCGCCCGCACAGGTAGAATTGACAGAAGTAATAGTCCCTTCAGGTGCAAGTCCAACAACATATCCGTTAGCAGTCACTCCAATAACTTCTGTGGTCATACATCCATCAGGTGCGGTAGCAGTATATATATAGTAAGTTGTTTGTCCTGCTGTCCCTGGAGCAGTTAATGTTACGTCACTCCCATCTGTATTAGTATTATAATTAATAGTTAATCCGGTCTGAGGCATCCAGGTAAAAGTAGTGGCACCATAAAACGCAATATTCACAGTCCCGTTAGGAGGAATTATTGCACCACTATAGTTATTCGTTATCCCGAGTCCCCCGAAAAAAGCGGGATTATCGATCCAACGAGGAGGAGTTCCGGCCATCGCATCAGTTATATTGTACTCCCACATACCAGTATATCTCCCACCGCAGTCAAATACAAGCAATTGAGTTGTTTCAGGTGCAATTGTCCCTGATTGTGCAGGAGGAACTGTCCCGGTTATCCCCATTGAGAAGCCGATTGTTATCGGTGTATTAGCACCTGAACCACTTACGGTCCCATTCAAATTAATTGTATAATCATATGTAACAGGAGACATTGTAGAATGTTCCTGATTCAGCAGCATAACGACTGATTGGGACTTTCCGTTTACATTGGCTCCAAAGACTTTAAAATTGTTTACGCTTTCAGTGCCTTCAAAAAAAGAATTGGTATATCCTGGACCAGCCGTACCTGATTTAAAATAATCTGCCATTAACTTGTAATGCCAGTATGTTGGTCGGATTGTGCCATCTGACTCCATTGCACCAAAGGAGGTTTCTGTAGAGCTCCAAAAATTACTGATGTCAGTATTTTTTGAAAGGCATACACCCATAAAATCACACCACCATTGTCCCCTTAAAAAACTGTTTGGAATTGCATCAGGGTCTGCCCCTGTCGCAACTAAATTTGATTCAGTCAATGCTATTTTTAAAGGATAGGTCATTGTACCGTTGTTCCTTTTGGCCAGCATAGAAGGAGCGTTACAATCCGAACTCAAACTAGTCAAAACATCCTTGATTTTATTTGGTAAAGTGCTATGAATATTATTTATAACAGTCGAACGAGTTGTAGAAGTTCCATAGTAATGGAAAGAAATATAATCTACGTATGGTTTGTTGTAACCTGCGCCTGTAGACGCGCCATAAGGGTCGTTAGTTGGAATAAGTCCAGAAATATCGTTCGTAGCTCCGTCAAGCAGACCGTCAAATGAGTTTACCATGTCAAATGCGGGATAAAGACCAGATCGAAAAAAGTGCATCCATGGAAAAGCCAGTTCTGGACCAATTATTTTAATGGTAGGGTCGCTTTTTCTCATTTCTATCGAAAACTGCTTAACATACTCTGCAATCTCAGTTGGCGATGTCACAGCAAACTCATTATAATTATACCCAATCCTATAGCCAGAGTCCATGTCCTTATCAGGTTCGTTAGCTATGATCCAATTCTCAACTGGTGTTCCACCAATAGCTATTAAATTAACATTATTAATAAAATCTACTATTACTCCTGCATTCTGCGATTCGGAAATCAGATTCATATTATCGTTCCCGGGATTAAGATAAGGTACCTGAATAATCGCCTCCATCCCCGCAGCACGTATTTTCTTTACTAAATAAAGAATTTGCTCTTTTGTGATGGGGATATTGCTAGGAACTCCCATTGAAAAATTACCTAAAATATTAGCATTTGCTCCTCCGATTCTGCAAAATTTTGCTCCCGAAGCTTTAACTTCATTTATATATTTTACAAAGGGATTATCAGTATCGGGAATTATATCGATATCTGTATAAACCGTATACCAAGCGTTTTGTCCAAAAAAATTAGGACTGATAGGTTGAGCTTTTGCTTTGCAAAAAAGCATAATGCACACCAACACAAAAAAATTAATTTTTCTTTTCATATTTGCATAATTTTTAAATGAGTATAGCGGGAACAGTAAAGCTAAAATAAACCAAAAGTTTTTAAAACCAAACAATTTCGAAAAAATATACAGATCTGAGCCAAAAAAAAGTTTCATTGACCTATAAACAATCACGGTTTATCGAAAATTGACCCTTGGCTGGTATTTGATTTAATAAATTTGTAAGTAAAAGTGATTATTTCGTTCATGTTTCAAATGAGAGTCTATTTTATATTTATCTTTTGTTTTATTACTTCGATTTGCACGTCTCAAATGAATTATTCCTGGGCAAAGCAAATGGGTGGAGGTTCTACCACGTTCGGTCATTCTGATGACATAGGATGCGACTTAGCGTCCGATGACGAGGGAAATATATATACAATAGGTATGTTTTACGAAACGGTCGATTTTGATCCCGGACCGGGAAATTTCGACCTTGTTTCAGTTGGAATGTGCGATATATTTCTATCTAAACTGAACAACGAAGGGGATTTTATTTGGGCGAAAAGTATAGGAACAAATGCAGCTGAAGTCGGCACAGGTATTAAAATTGACGCGTCAGGTAACATATATGGTATAGGTTGGGGATTTGGAGGGGGAACGACTATTTTAAAGTTAAACGCATCGGGGCTTGAGATTTGGACAAAAAACATGTCTGTTATATCAGCGACTGATATTGGCATAGACGCTACGGGTAATGTATATTCTGCAGGAAGTTTTTTCAGCGGAACCATTGATTTTGATCCAGGTCCGGGAACATTCAATTTAACATCTGCGGGAAGTGACGATATCTGGATTTCAAAACTAAATCAATCAGGAAATTTTGTTTGGGCAAAAAACATTGGAGGCAGCGGTCATCCCGAGGCAAATTCCATAGTTTTGGATGGATCAGGGAATCTTTATATTACCGGTTATACAAACGGAGTTGTAGACTTTGATCCCGGACCGGGAACATATAATCTGACATCGACATCAGCCAGTTATGATTATGACGCATTCATTTTAAAATTAGATTCGCTCGGAAATTTTTTATGGGTAAAAAGCTTCGGCAGTAATTCCTACGATATAGGACGCTCGATTGCTTTGGACGGATTAGGTAATATATATACAACAGGTTCGTTTAATGGCACAGCTGACTTTGACCCAGGTCCTGGAATCCATTATTTAAGTGCTGCATCAACCGGATCTGCCGATGAGGACGTATTTATATCAAAACTAGACCCTAATGGTAACTTTTTGTGGGCGAAAAATTTCGGTGGCTACTCCGGTGATTATGGTACATCTGTTGAAGTGGATCTTTCTGGGAATGTATATGCAACTGGACATTTCAGAGGCTTGGTCGATTTTGATTCGGGACCGGGGATTTTTAGCTTGACATCAGAGGACGCCGATGTATTTATTTTGAAATTAGATTCTTTAGGGTATTTTAAATGGGCAGTAAAAATGGGTGGAATATCTGCCGACCAAGGTCTGTCA
>JALYRR010000064.1:0-11333 GCA_030855265.1 Bacteroidota bacterium
ATCGCTTCAATGTTCAGGTCATAGAATAAAGTAACATTTTTAACCAGGGCACGGAGGCCAAATTCATAATCATAACCGTCTCTCAGGCTTTCATCAAATCCACCTATCCTATCAAAAGTTTCTTTATTCATGGACATATTTGCCGTGGTGATAACAAAATTTTGAAAATTCACTCTTAAAGCTTCTTCACCGTTGTCGGATATCTTGCGCCATTCTTTTTCCATGCTTACTTTGTATCGTTCCACGTCACTGAGAACCGCAGCCTCATCTGTGTATGCCGCTCCGGAAAGAAGACTTCGTGGTTGTGCATGGTGGTGATTTAAATGTTTTTGAAGGCAGGAAGGTGCGGGAAGTATATCATCATCAAACAGGACGATAAGCCCTTCTTTTACAAGGGAAACAGCATGGTTGACAGCAGCTGATGCACCCGCGTTTTTTTGGGTATATACCTCGATCGGGTATTTAAAGTTATTTACAATACCAAGGCATTTTTCAACCGTTTGATCCCTAGAGCCATCGTCCATAACAATCACTTTAAAATCCAGGGTTGTCTGTTTATTGAGGGCTTCCAGCGTGAGGCATAACTTTTCAAAACGATTATATGTTGAAATAATGACGGTTAAATTCATTTTGAACGGGACTTATATCTTGAAAAAAAGAGATCTTTTATAAAATTACGTTAATTTTCTGGAGTTGTTTTCTAAATCAGATTGACTTTTTTGCCAAACTATTCTTGAGTTCAAATTTGATACGATAAAAGAGTGAAATGCTTTTAGCCTGGTACAAATTGGACCTTTTTAGTAATTCTCCGCATTTAAATTTTTTTGATGCAAAATCTGTACAGATTTCAAACCAGGTCCAGGAAAGAATATTTTCATAACTTTTTACTTCAAAAATTCCGGCTTGTTCGTTAGCGGACTTCAGTTTTAAGAGCCAAGATTCTGCCGAAGATATGAACTCTGCCGAATAATCGTAATTGAGAAAGAAGATCCTTTCATGGGTTTTCTGTTCCTTTGCTGAAGGATCAATCCCTAATTTTTTAAAGATCATCATCTGAGCTCTCTTTACAGATTCCATCTGCTGCTCACGTTTTTTAACTGAGATCTGTCCTGCATGTTCACGGTAGTTGAGCAGTGCTTCCGGGATGAGAGCAAAATCTGTTTTGTCCAAACTGGCAAGCCAGAATGCATAATCTTCAGCATGTATGAATTCCGGGCTGTAGAGCTTCTGAAATTTTTGAATCACATCAGTCCGGAACATGATTGTAGGATGTGACAAAATATTGTCAAAAAGCAATCTGGATTTTATTTCCTTGGAAGTAAACCATTTGGAGGAATAAACAGAGAACCGTTGATGATTTTGAATATAAGTTCCAAGGACTCCCACTGAAGGATTGTTTTCCAAAAATTCTACTTGTTTTTTTATTCTTTCCGGATGGCTCTGATCATCTGCATCCATGCGGGCGATGTATTTTCCTTTTGCCTGTTTGATTCCGGTATTAAGGGAAATAATTATTCCTTGATTTTCAGAATGTGTTATCACACGGATCCTTTCATCAGAGTAACCTGAAAGAATTTGAGAAGAAGTATCAGTCGAACCATCATTGATAATTAGAATCTCCAGATTTTTGTAGGATTGTTGCACTATACTGTCGACCGAATCTTTAAGGTAGGCCGAAGCATTGTATACAGGGATTACTACAGAAACTAAAGGCGATTCCATTCTGGCGGGTATATGTTTGAATCAAAATGGGGATCTGACTTGCAAAACCATTGATCCGGTCCAACAACAATTTTTTCAAGGTTAGAATTAAGAAACGCTCCCCACCAGGAAAATGAACTGTTAGCGATGATGTTATGCTGGCATTTCGACATTAATACCAGTTCTTCAGAACTTTTCATTCCTGTTGCGGAAACAAAAAAAGTTTTAAAATCTGATTTCAAATTATCTCTGCACCAATCCAGATCATCTGAAAAAACAAATACTGAAATTGCAGCATCCGACTTCTTCTTTATCAAGTCTAAAGCTTTCTGGTAATAATCTTGAGTGAGATTCACATACATATCGCTATACTTGCTTATATAATCACCGCGGCGGACATGTAGACTAACTGATGTTTGTGCATTTTTAATTTCATCAAGAAATTTCTTAGCACCTGAGGATAATGGAGAATTAAGTTGAAGATCTTCCTGTAAAGTTTCAAGCACGTCTTCAAAATATTTATGAGATTGCCAGTAACCATCGAGATATGAACCATCTTTTACCAAAAAAATATGCGGATCAAACCCTATGTTTCTTTCTTTAACATATGAGTTCTTATAATAGGTCAAAAATTTTCTTTCAAAAAGCCGGCGTAGTTTTGAAAATAAATCTCCTTTTAAAATTACTTTTTCGGAGCCTGTTTTTTCAACAGAAACAGAGAAATTGTCTAGATCCAGTTTACGTTTAGTCGGCCCTCCATCATTAAAATCCGAATTAAAAAATGAAACATCAATTAATACCTTGGTGTTTGTTTTTTTTTGTAAGCTCAATGCCAGCGCATATTGAAACAACTGGTTTCCCAGGCCACCTTGGATCCGAACTGTAATCATTTTTTTTGTGCGAATACGTGAAATCCGAAGTTCAGCAATTCACTGGAAGTGTTGCTTTTTTTAGAGAATTTGGTGAGCATCTTATGTATTATTGCAAGTGCGCGACGTTCAATCAAATTAGGTTTTTGTTTATTATACACGTCTGCGATTCCCGAAATTCGACTGATCTCCTGTTTTACATAATCGAAATAGTTACCATTCGGACTAAGTTCTTTGATCATAAAACCTTGGTCACTTAGATGTTTTTCGTAAAAGTATCTGTTAAATCCTGAATAAAAATGATAGGGTGCGAAATGTGTCATGCTGCAAAATGGCGCAGTGATGAGGAGTAAACCTCCCGGCTTTAGCAAACGGCTGAATTCACGAATGGCGGATATCGGATCCGGAATATGTTCAAAAACTTCGGTGCACATGATTGCATCAAAGCTTCCTGCTGGTTCAGGTATGGAGGTGATGTCTGAAACTATGTCCAGTTTTCCATAATCCCATGAAGGCATCTGCAATCCATTTCCTGTCTCTTCAGGCTTGTATTGTGCGAAATCCTGGGAAATATAATCCAGGTGTGTGCAGAATTTCCTGAATTGCTGCTCTCCGGCACCTGCATCAAGAATGCGTGAATTTGCAGGGATCTTTTTTAATGTCTTTTCCAGCCATTGAATTCTGCCTTGTTCATTAATGGAAGCACCTGGTTGCATTATTTCTTTTTCCATTTTGTGCTTTTTACGAAGATAGAATTGATATAAGTATCAGCATATACGATGTATCCCTTGCTTATGAGAAAGTCAGTGATTCTTGTGTTTTTAACACCTTCGCCGGTTTCGGAAAAAGAAATCGTTTCGGTACAGATTACGATGGGAGCATTTTTCTCATAATCGATCGTTTCCAGTATTTGCTCATCCATTCCTTCAACATCCAGTGAAAGAAAATCAGGGAAGACTCCGTTGTTGAAGTTCTTTAAAATATTACCGAGTGTATCGGTTTCAATGCGGATACTGTCTATAATCCTGTAGCCTTTTTCAGAAACATATTTATCTGCTTCCTCTTTTGAGAACGTATTGAGAGTAGAGGCATTGAGGCGATAATAATCCATCATGCCTTTTTTTTCAGCAATGCCTAAATTTAAATTGATGTCACGCTCCCGGTACTGTGGGAACAAATTAAAATTCTCCGGGTTCGGCTCTACATTGATTCCTTTACTTCCTGTATTATAAAATATTGCTGTATTGTTGATGTGAAAAGGGTGGTGGGCTCCAATGTCAATGTAGGTTGGCATTTGAATACCTATTGTATCAAAAATAAACTTAACGATCAGGTCTTCACCTGACTGGGAGAAAGATTCTTTTCTGAAATTATTTTGTGGATTATTTTTAAGCGAAAATATTTTTTTAAAAAGGCCAGGTTGTTTTTGTATGGATTGCTTCTTTCCGAAGAACGCATTGTTGATGTAAAACTGATCACCTGAACCATTGCTGATCTCACTTTTTAAAAGCGAAAAATCATTTGACTGCATGAATTTTTCAATGTCTTTTTTTAAAGCCTGGTCTTTATACAAAGGAACAGATGAAACTTCCAGCCAGATCGCTTTGATCTTGCTGATAAAGCCGCCTGAACCTTTCAAAACTTTTAATTCAGCACCTTGTACATCCATGTGTATAAAGTCGATTTCTTTAATATTGTTCTGCCCGCAAAAATTTAAAATAGTATTTGTTTTGATTTCGATCTTTTCATTAAAGTTCAACCATTTATGCGTATACTGAATTTTATCCGGAGGCAGTAAAGAACTTGATTTGTTGCCGAAATTCCAATCCTTGGTTTTACCCTCATTTTCAGGAGTTCCGCTGGATATATGGAATTCAGTGGTCCCAATCTTATCCGATAATGCTTCTTCAATAATCCGGATTTTTTCTTTTCCGTACTGTTTGAAATGCTCTTTGATCAACGCCACATTCTTTGGATTTGGTTCAAATGAATAAACGTGGGCTTGCGGAAACAGGTTTGAATAGCGGATTGAATCCTCTCCTTCGCAAGCGCCAATGTCAAAAATCGTTAGAGCAGCCCCTGGATCAAAGAGGGATAAAAGTTCGTCTTTAATCGAAATGGTAGAATTAATATATTCTTTTCTTTGCGACACAGAATTCTTAATTAGAATTGTTTAAAGTCCATTCAGATTGGCAGTTGATCAGTCCGTTATCGTGATCCTGATAATTTGCGGTTCCATAATTCAGCACTTCCAGTTGAGCAATAGATCCATTATGATAGTAGTTGAACAAGCCACTTGTAATTCCAAGTGCAATTACATAGGAACCTGCTCTTATGTTATGTGGGATCTCAACTACCACAGAAAATGTAGTGTTTTCTTTCAGAGTTCCATAATTCATACTCCTGGTTGTGAAGAGAGGAATGTTTTCTAATGTAGTTAACCCCACTCCAAAAGAAACATTATTGAGTTTTTGTTTTGTAGTGAATTGGATAGTCATTTTGATCGGTTCGTCGAATTTTATTGAGAAACAATTTTCAACAGCATTAATTAATTCAATTGAGTGAAATTCAATAAAAGAATTAGTAGTATCATTTATTATTTTTTTTGAAAAGTCCTTACCGGAAGAGTTTAGGTATAAATTTACAACATCTTCTGAACGTCCTTCAGCTATTAGCTTTCCTGCGGATAAGAAGATGGATTTTGTGCAGAGTTGTTTTACTGCGCCTAGATTATGGCTAACGAACAAAATGGTTCTCCCACTTTTACTCACATCCTCCATTTTACCCATGCATTTTTTCTGAAATTCAGCATCTCCTACGGCAAGAACCTCATCAATGATCAGAATCTCAGGTTCAAGAAATGCGGCAACAGAAAAAGCAAGGCGCAATTGCATCCCACTGCTGTAATGTTTTAAAGGTGTGTCAAGAAATTTTTCTGTGCCACTAAAATCAATGATCTCATCAAATTTTTGCGCAATTTCCTTTCGTTTCATCCCAAGAATAGATCCGTTCAAAAATATATTCTCTCTGCCGGAAAGTTCAGGATGAAAACCTGTTCCCACCTCCAATAAACTAGCAATTCGTCCACGGAGGATAATATTTCCTGAGGTAGGAGGGGTAATCTTGGACAGAATCTTTAGAAGTGTGGATTTGCCTGCGCCATTTTTTCCAATTATACCGATGCTTTCGCCAGGAAATACATTTAGGGACAGATCATCCAACGCATAAAAATCTTCAAATCGTTCCTTGTTGTTTTTAAACAGGGAAGAAAAAGAATCACGGATACTCAGATAGGGAATCCTTTGCTGGTGAATCCTGAATTTTTTTGATAAATGTGATATTTCTACTATCGGTTTCAATCGTCAATGTTTAGTGCTTTGAGCTTTATAATTTAGTTTTCCCTCAGGCTGAAAATTTTCCATAATAAACTATGCAAGATCCGCAAAGTAAGATTCAGTTTTTCTGAAATAATAAATACCCGTAATAAATAAAAGTATAGCTGATAAAATACTTAACCAGATAAGTTCTGTTTCTAACGGTTTACCGAATAATCCTGCTCTGAATAATTCAATGGCTGAGTACATCGGGTTTGCTGCAATGAGATATTTTAACCAGCTTTTCCCAAGGAATGAAAGCGGGTAAATTACAGGGGTAATAAACAAAAGTGCCTGAACAAAAAAAGGAATGATGTAACGGAAGTCCCTGTATTTGATATTCAATGCGGCCAGTAACGCACCTGTGCCGAAGGTAGAAAAAATTGTAATCAACAATGCGACTGGGACTAGAAATAAAGAATAATCAAGATGGATAGGTACTCTGTAATAAATAAGCAGACCAATAAAAACAATGAAGGCCATCACAAAATCAAATAATGAAACAAGTACAGCCGAAATAGGAATGATAAGTCGTGGGAAATAGATCTTTTTAATGATATTGGCATTTGAAACCATACTGTTTCCTGAAGTGGTTAAACCGGATGAAAACACATTCCAGAGAATAAGTCCTGAAAATGCAAAAACCTCATAAGGGATACCCAGTTCACCTGTACTGAACATACGTCCAAAAACGGCGGTAAAAATGATCATCATCAGGAATGGCTGGAGTACAGCCCATAAAAAACCAAGTGTGGTTTGCTTGTACTTTACTTTGATATCTCTCCACGTAAAAAAATAGAACAATTCACGGTATTGCCATAATTCGTCAATACCCAGTGTGAGCTTATTCTTTGGTTTTATTTCGTATTCCATCTTTATTTGTTCCAATCAGAGAGATCTTTTCCAATCATTGCCTGAAGCTCTTCATTGTAAGGTCTATAGAAATCCACAAGGAATTTTCTTACCTCCGGACCAATCCCTTCATGCTTCTCTTCGGTTTTGTTTACATCCCGGAGAAGATCTCCATATTTATAGGCCTTATGTCCCGGTATAAATTGTTTGATCACCTTTTTAATAGGGTTGTCGTTTTGCAAAAATCTTCTGATAACCCTGGCGTAAATCAGGGAACGGGTTTTCCGGGTGACGTTGTGCTTTACATTTACTTCAGGTTCAAATTCAGGATCAATGCCTATTTTATTAAAAATGTTCTGACATTCCTTCAGCGCATCCTTTTTTAGATCGCGGTAGAGAATGATAGTCACCTGTTCTTTTGGAAAATAATTGTAAATGTTCTTCAGGTGTTCTGAATATAAGCCATAATTGATAAAGAAATTAAAACCCCAGCTTTCGTCTTCATTTTCATGCTTCTTGATTAGATCAGGCAATTCGCAAAATTCAAATTTGACAGTGCCATAATTCTTTTCCATCAGGTAAGATGAATATGTACGCTCTACCGGATTTCTTAAAAGCAGGATGATTTCACATTTCGGGTTGTTTTCCTTTAATTTGGTAAGTCCCTTTTGATTCGTATATAAACTGGCATTTTTAGCAACTATTTTGATGCCTTCAAACAATGGTTTGTGAGAAAAGTACTTTCTGAGGGTAGTTGTCCATCCTTCACTAAACTCCCGTGCGTCAGTAAAATAGCTGAATTCTTTCTGCGGATGGCTGATACACTGCGGGTGCTCACCTAAATACCTTAACAAAGAAGTCGTAGCTGCTTTCTGCGCACCAACGATCATCACATCAATCTTTTTATGCATAAATTAAGGTAAGCGTGTCATGTTGCCGCCAGAATCAGAGTAGCGGGGCTTTATTTGATAAAAATAACAAAAATTTTTCAAATAAGGAATATGCTTAATTTTGCAGAAATATTCCAACCATGAAACTGATTTTCGCCACCGCAAATTCCAATAAGGTAAATGAAATCCGCCTTTTAATCCCGTCCTTCATTGAACTCGGTGGACTGCTCGATATCGGATGCACAGAAGAGATACCGGAAACAAAACCAACAATTGAAGGAAATGCCTCCCAGAAAGCATTTTATGTATTTGAAAAGTATGGCAAAAACTGTTTTGCTGATGATACCGGCCTCGAAATAGACGCACTACAGGGAAGACCCGGAGTCCTTTCTGCCCGCTATGCCGGAGAATCTAAGGATGCCCGCCTCAACATGGAAAAGATCCTTTCTGAAATGTCGGGAATCAGCAACAGGAAAGCTCGTTTCCGGACGGTGATCTCGCTTGTGATCAATGGGAATGAAACCCTTTTTGAAGGAGTTGTTAACGGAACTATTCTGGATGCAAAACGTGGCAATCAGGGTTTTGGATATGATCCTATCTTTTGTCCGGAGGGCTCCTCACTCAGCTTTGCGGAAATGAGTATCACTGAAAAGAACCTGATGAGTCACCGTGCCAAAGCGGTTAATAAACTTGTTGAATACTTAAATACACTTACCTGATTACGCCCTGTCAGATTTTTAATTTTGTAAGACGAAACAGAAGTTCTGTTCCTGTAAAATCCATTGCTTTTTATGAAGATCAAAATTGGAATCATTTTCGGAGGTTTTTCTAAAGAGCGTGAAATTTCATTTGCCGGTGGCAGAACTGTTTATGATAATTTAAATAAATCGCTGTTCGAAGCAGTACCGGTTTTTGTCGACAGTTTTGGAAATTTCGTTTTACTTAACTGGGAATTTGTTTACAAAGGAAGCATCCGTGATTTTTATCCTCCTGCCGAATTTATCCCCGAAAACAAAGGTGATTTTCAATTGTATGCAGAACAAATAGGTGCAATGGCGGAAACCGATCAACTTTCTATGATCAGTAAAATAGGAAGAAAGATCGCCACCGATGAATTGAAATCTGTTTTTGATTTCGCATTTCTTTGTCTGCATGGTCCTTTCGGAGAAGATGGAAAGATCCAGGGCTTATTCGAATACCTGGGAATTCCTAATTCAGGTTCAGGAATCCTTCCTTCGGCTATCGGAATCGACAAAAGTGTACAAAAAAGAATGATGGTGAATTCGGGTTTTAACAGCCCGCAATTTTTTACCATTGATCGCGAATGCTATATTAATGGAACATGCAAAAACATATTTGAGCAGGCTAAAAAAGAGATCGGATTTCCTCTTGTAATCAAACCAGCCCATCAGGGTTCATCTATTGGCGTTTCCATTATTAATGAAGCGGACAATCATCGATTTATGGAAGCCATTGAAAAGGCATTCTTTACGAAATGGCTGGATGCTGCTCAATGGAAGGGATTTTCGTCTGAGGAAAAAACATCCTATGTGCGTGAACTGGCCGATATCAGGGAAGGAATCGGAATGCCTGTTGAAGTTATAAGTGATAAAAATAAATCTACCACCCTTGTTTATCATCCATCTGATCTCATCACTCAGCTCGATTCTGTTTTCCAATCCGAACCAGAAGGTGTGATCCTTGCTGCTTTGGATGGTGAAAGCACCGTTCTTGTAGAAGGGTTTATTGATGGGCGTGAATTTTCCTGTATCGTCGCTCAGGATGAAAATGGAAAAGCCATCGCATTGCCGCCAACAGAAATCCGAAAAGGGAAAGAACTGTTTGATTACCGGTCAAAGTATTTACCCGGACTCTCAAGAAAGATTACACCAATCGATCTGCCGGATAGCCAGATTCAGGACATCAGAAAAGAATGTGAGCGTTTATTTTATGCATTAAATTTTGATGTGTATGCCAGGATCGATGGATTTCTTTCCTCGAAAGGAGAGATTTTCCTAAATGATCCGAATACAACTTCAGGGATGATGCCTTCCTCTTTTTTCTTTCATCAGGCTGCGGAGATCGGACTAAATCCTTCACAATTTCTTACGTATATTATCCGTACATCCCTTGCCTGTCGAATTTCAGCATCCGGAAATAATCAGTCTTATAAAGTACTACTTCATGATCTGGATAAAGAAATTGCTGAAGACAAACTATCTAAATCTCAGAAAATAAAAGTTGCGGTGATTCTTGGTGGATATTCATCCGAGAGACATATTTCTGTTGAAAGCGGAAGAAATATTTACGAGAAACTTGCTTCTTCAGTGAAGTATGAACCGATTCCTGTTTTCCTTACAGGTAATGCCGAAGATCATATCATGTATCAGATCCCTGTGAATATTTTATTGAAGGATAATGCAGATGATATTCGCGACAAAATAAATAATTACAAGATTCATCCATTGGTAGAAAAAATAATTGCTGAATGCAACAGCATTACTACTAAATATTCAAATTCCGATAGTCTTGCAAAACCTACGCGTATCAGCTATGAAGATCTGAGTGCAAAAGTGGACGCTGTTTTTATTGCTTTGCATGGACGGCCGGGTGAAGATGGTGCTGTTCAGGTTCATTTGGAAAGAGTGGGATTGCCTTATAATGGCTCCGGTGTGGAGAGCTCCAGAATTACGATTGATAAATATCGCACGAATGAAATTCTGAAAGAAAATGGATTTCTCGTTGCAGAACATTTACTCGTAAGGGAAGAAGACTGGTTAATGAACAGAACTTCAATTCATGATGCCCTTTCAAAAAAGATCCACTATCCGTTTATTGCAAAACCGGTAGATGATGGTTGTTCATCTGCGGTAAAGAAAATAAAAAGCGCAGAAGAATTTGAGGCTTTCGCAAAATTGATTTTCAGAAAAGAGGATTTTCTTGATCCCGCTTCCGCACAATTGCTGCACATTAAGGATAAAGAAGAATTCCCTCAAAAGCGAGAGATCCTTGTGGAAGAGCTGATCAGTAAACGGGATGCAAAACATTTCCTTGAAGTGACGGGTGGGATGCTGACCAGTTATGATAAAAACGGAGAAGTCGTTTACGAAGTGTTTGAAGCTTCTGAAGCATTGAGCGAAGGAGAAGTGTTGTCCCTCGAAGAGAAATTTCTTGCTGGTCAGGGACAAAATATTACTCCTGCAAGGTATTCGCGAGATGCCAACGAACGTCAGCTGATCTCAGAAAAAGTAAAACAAACACTTGGCGCTGCAGCAAAACTTCTCAACATAAACGGATATACGCGCATTGATGCTTTCGTAAGAATTTATGATGTGAACAGAGTGGAAGTGGTTTTTATTGAGGTGAATTCGCTTCCGGGAATGACACCGGCCACGTGTATCTTCCATCAGACAGCGATCAATGGTTATAAACCCTACGATTTTATTGATCGTATCCTTGATTTCGGAAAACAGAAAAAAGCAAAAATGAAAAGAGCGGTTAACTAATTATAAAAATATTCTATGTCGCCTCTTGTGATCATAATAAGTATTGTTGGGTATTTTGCCTTGTTGATGATGATCGCCTGGTACACTTCCCGTAATGCCAACAACGATTCGTATTTCCTTGGAAACAAAGCTTCCCCCTGG
>JALYRR010000064.1:11343-16407 GCA_030855265.1 Bacteroidota bacterium
GTATGCTGTAGCATTTGGAATGATTGGTGATTCGCTTTCAGGTGTTACTTTTATTTCATTGCCGGGAACTGTGGCAACCAATCAATTTTCCTATTTACAACTTGTGCTTGGCTATCTTCTCGGATACCTGATTATTGCCAACGTATTGCTGCCTCTCTATTACAAGCTAAATCTTACATCCATTTACAGTTACCTGAACGGGCGTTTCGGAAGATCTTCCCAGAAAACAGGATCCTTTTATTTTTTAATTTCAAGGATCATCGGTGCAGCGCTTCGGCTGTACCTTGCAGCAGGCGTAATGCAGATGTTTGTGTTCGGACAATATGGTGTTCCATTCTCAGTAACTGTTGCTGTCATCATTGTCCTCATGCTTCTTTATACTTACAGAGGCGGGATCAAAACGCTTGTCTGGACTGACACACTTCAATCGGGATTGCTGTTGCTCGGTGTCATTCTTTCAATTGTTGCGATCATGTCGCAGCTGGATCTTGGTTTAAGTGATGTGATCACTCAGGTACAGGAAAGTAAATTTTCTCAAACGTTTTTCTGGGACTGGAAAGAGAAGAATTATTTTTTTAAGCAATTTTTCAGCGGAGCTTTTATAGCTGTTGTAATGACAGGGCTTGATCAGAACATGATGCAGAAAAATCTGAGTTGTAAAAGTTTAGGCGACGCTCAAAAGAATATTTATTGGTTCAGTATTGTGCTGGTTTTAGTGAATGTTTTTTTCGTTGCACTTGGAGCAATGCTTTATATCTATGCTGAGAAAACCGGAATTGCATTGCCTGTGAACCCTGAAACCGGTAAAGTTATCACAGATCAGGTATTTCCTTTTCTTGCGTTGAATCATTTGGGAATGTTTGCTGCGGTTGTATTTATTGTTGGTCTCACTGCCGCTACTTTTTCAAGTGCGGATTCTGTACTTACAACTCTCACAACTTCCTTCTGTATAGATTTTCTGCGAATGGATGAAAAAACAAATGTCACTGAAGCGAAGAAAAAGAATACCCGTCATCTGGTTCATATTGGATTTTCTGTCATCCTTTTAATAACGATTTTGTTATGTGAATTTGTTCCTAAAACTTCTGTCCTTGATGCAATTTTTACTGTCGCTGCCTATACCTATGGTCCGCTGTTAGGATTGTTTTCATTCGGATTGTTTACAACGAGAATCGTTAAGGACAAATGGGTTCCTCTTATATCGGTATTGTCGGTACTGAGTTGTTATTTTCTTCGTGAAAATTCGGAAACCTGGCTGAATGGATATAAATTCGGATATGAATTACTTTTGTTAAACGGGCTTTTCACTTTCCTCGGACTGCTTATCGTTTCGAAAACAAAATCAATTAGTACAGAGTTACTCTAACTGAAATTTTACCAGCCTGTCACAAGCAGTCCTCTTGCGCCTTTAATTCCGCATTTTAAATATTTATGATAAGCTTCCGCTGCACGTGTCCGGATCTGTTCTCCGGATTCATGCAACAACCATCCATCCATTGCAGCTTTCAGCGTATAGGCTTCCGGACACATCAGGTTGGTGGTCCAGAGTATAGGATTCGCGCCCGCTTCCTGAATTCCTTTTTTATAATACGATCTGCTTGAGCAGGCAAGAATGATAACATCCTTTTTATCCGTTCCTTTCTTTTTTGGATACATATCAATGGTGAAATCCATCAGCCCGTCATGGCCTACATAACATACCAGTGAAGAATTCGCTAGCTGAATGGGTTTTTCGCTGACCATGATCGTATCTGCCGAGTTTCCTGAGGCCGCTTCAAAAAACTTTTCGTTACAGATCCTGATCTTATCACCTTTGTAAGCATCAGCCACAAAATAGGCATCCATTGAAATGCGCTTGAAAACACATCGTTCCAGGATTACCGATGAAACGTTTTTTCTTTTGCTGATCAGTTTCCATTCCTGGGATTTTTTAAAAAAAGTACGAACTCCGTAGCCACATCCCCAGTATAAATTACTATCCGGATCATCACCATTTCCGATCTTTTCCGGAACAGGGACAATTCCCTGGCTTTTATTATCACATAAGGCAACAAAAGCATGAATCACTTTTGGTTGAGCGGAAGCGGAGTGAAAGAATACAAGTAAAAGGAATGTAAATTGCTTCATAGGAGTTTTAGATTATCTTTATAAACGGATCACAGATCGAATTATTTTATGGGAAATCTTTTGCGAATTTTATCGATTGATGGTGGTGGAATCCGTGGTATTCTTCCCGGACAGATCCTTGTGGCCCTTGAAGAAAAACTTCAGATTCTCTCAGGAAATCCGAATTCCCGCTTAGCAGATTATTTTGACCTTTTTGCTGGAACCAGCACCGGTGGAATCCTAACTTGCCTTTATTTATTTCCTGATAAGGATGGTCGTCCAAGATTTACCGCGGAAGAAGCTGTCGACATTTACCTTAAAAACGGAGGTGGGATTTTCAAGGAAGATCTTCGTCAGCAATTAGTTTCCCTCAACGGCTTTATTGAGGAAAAATATCCTTCTGCTGATATCGAATCATTGTTAATGAACTACTTTGGTGAGAAAAAATTAAGTGAATTATTGAAACCTTGTCTTATTACATCCTACAATATTTTCAGCCGCAATACTCATTTTTTTACCCAACATGATGCGAGGGAAAAAGAAGGATATGATTATTATGTAAGAGATGTAGCAAGAGCCACTTCTGCGGCTCCAACTTATTTTGAGCCTGCAAGAGTCACCTCTATGTCGGGTGTTTCTTACCCGCTTGTAGATGGAGGTGTATTTGCAAATAATCCCGCCATGTGTGCTTATGCGGAGGCGCGTCAGCAATTCAAACGTGGAAGTTTAGATAAGAATGTTACTGCCGTGGATATGTTCATTCTGTCTGTCGGAACAGGTTCAGTTAAAGAAAGCTATGATTATGATAAAGCTGCCGGTTGGGGTTCCCTGGGTTGGATCCACCCTGTTTTGGATGTTATGATGTCGGGAGCCTCCGATACAATCGATTTTCAGTTAAAACAGATCTTTGATGCCGTTGACCGTCAGGGTCATTATTTCAGAATCAACCCCGAAATTGGGGAAGCAGATACCGAGATGGACAATGCTTCTGAGAAGAATCTAAAGTCCTTAAAGGAAGCCGGAATCGCTACAGCCGAGCGCCATGACGAAGAGTTAAATAAGATTGCCTCCATCCTGATCAAGAACACTCCTATGGTATAAATATTGCGAATTTAATTGTGAACCAAAACCCTTTCCCATGAAAAAGGTATTGATTGCAATAGATTGTTATTCAGGTAACTCAGTAGTTGCTCTGGAATACATTTTACGTTTATCCCAAAATGAACCGAATCTTTATGTGGGTGTGTATGTACAGAATTTCATCTATGAAAATGTGCACACTACCGAAGCTGAGATAATTGGAGGGGAAACCTTGGGTGTTTTTAGCAAAGCCCGACACGAGGTAAATTATCAGGTAGTAAAAGACGTAGCAGAATCCACCTATAAAGACAGATTTATTGAAAAATGCCAACAGGCAGGATTAAAATATAAACTTCATTCCGAAGATGGATTATTGTTATCCGAATTATTGCGACAAAGCGAATATGCCGATCTGCTTGTAATTGGTTATAATTCTCTTGCCTCCGGAAACGACAGGAGTAAAAGGGATGCGATCAATTATTTGTTATCAGATGCCTTATGTCCCGTGATGGTGATCCCGGAAATTACTGATCGCCCCGGTGAAATAATTCTAGCTTATGATAATACAGCGGAAGCAGCCCATGCGATTAAACAATTTGCCTATATGTTTCCTGAACAATGCCGGAGCAGTAAAACATATCTGGTTTCTGTAATGGAGTCAGAAGGTTCTCATATTCGGGATTCTGATCTCCTTCAAGAGCTGACTCAGGCACACTATCCGGATCTTTCAATTCATGAATTAAAGGGTAGTCCCGGCGAGCAATTGTTCTTATTTACTACCGATAAAAAATCTCCTATTATTGTGATGGCTGGTTTTGGAAGAGGATTTTTATCGAAATTATTATGGCCGAGTGTCGGACAGGATTTGGTTAAACTGGAATCCTTTCCGATTTTTATTGCACATAAATAATTCAGAGAATAAATATTGCTGCAATGATCATGATGAAAATTATGATCAGGTATTGCCAAACATCGGGAAAATAGGTCTTGATGAACTCCCAGGCTGATCTGTTTTTGCCCATCTTATTTGAAATGCGTTTGAATGGCTGTAAGAAATTCGTCAAAAACAATTCCATTGCCGGCAGCCAGTTCCCGACCAAATACAAAATCGTCCTGCCCTTTAAAATCACTTACTTTTCCTCCGGCCTGTTTTACAATAAAGGATCCGGCAGCCACATCCCATGGTTGAAGTCCGTATTCGTAAAATCCTTCGAACCTCCCGCAGGCAACATAGGCAAGATCTGTAGCCGCAGAGCCAAGTCTTCGTAATCCATGGGTATTTTGCATGAAAAATTCGAATAGCTGTAAATATTCTTTCATGCGGCCATAATCATAATATGGAAAACCTGTGGCCAGTAGTGATTCACTCAGTTTAGATACACCGGAAACAGATATTTCATTTCCATTGAGAAACGCTTTGCTGCCTTCCCATGCATAAAAACATTCATTCAGATTGATTTCGTAAACCACACCAAGTACCAGCTCATTGTTTCGCATAAGGGCAATTGATGTGGCGAAACAGGGAATACCGTGTATGAAATTGGTGGTGCCATCCAACGGATCAATGATCCAGTTATAGACTTCACCTTTTTTATTGGATGTCCCTTCTTCCGCAATAAATCCGGCTTCCGGAAAGAGGAGAGCAAGGCCTTCAACTATAATTTTTTCTGATGTTTTATCTACGTAGGAGACAAAATCATTTTTTCCTTTAACCTCAACTTTGCTGCTGGTAAAGCGATTTCTCTCGGTTCGGATAAAATCTCCTGCATGCCTGGATAAAGTGCATACGTCATGGCAAAGCTTTTGCAAGTCGACACTCATATTTCTGTATTTATCCACAAATTTACAATTAAAACTTCCAGGGTATCAGAGTAACGC
>JALYRR010000249.1 GCA_030855265.1 Bacteroidota bacterium
GAAGATCTGGAAAATGCATTGAGAATTGAACTGGCAAGAACGCAATCGCCAACTGTGATTCTGAAACTCGACAATACCCTTTCTATCCAGGATCTTGCTGACGTAATGCAGGTGGGATATAATCTGAAAGTGAAAATGGTACTGGCTACAAAAGCAACAACCAAATAATTATGGACGCGCAGGCAGATAATAACAAGAACAGGGCATTCGCATTACTATTCGCAATCGGATTTCATGCCGCGCTGTTTCTGGCTTTTATTTTTATCGTATTTATTACACCGATTCCACCTTTCGAAATAATTCCTCCACCTGAAATAGAGATCGGGCTTTCCGGAATGGAAGGCATGGGTGATCCTGCTGCCGGTGGTTCCAGCGATGCCAATGATAACCTTCCGAAATCAGTTGAAGATTCAGGCAATCCAACTCCGGAAAACAATACGGCCCCGAATGTAATAACAGATGATACCGAAACAGAAGCTGCTGTAAAAACAAATCCCAACAGCAAGGTTGATCCAAAAACAGAAGAGACGGCAAAGGAAGAAAAAGCGAGCGAAGAATTGATGGCAGCCTTGCAAAAAGCAAGAAACAAAAAGAAAGGTGCTGGCCAGGGAAATAACAATACAGGTGGATCCGGCGATGGAACGGGAAAGGGTATTGGAGATGGAAATGCAGATCAACAGGGGAACGGACCCAATGGAGGTTCCGGTGGTCAGGGAAGTTATGATCTAGGTGGAAGAAAGAGAATTAAGAAACCGGATCGTTTAACGGATGCAACAGAGGAAGGTGTTGTAGTTGTTGAGATCACTGTGGATGAAACAGGAAAAGTGATTAAAGCTGTTCCCGGAAAACGAGGTTCAACCACGACAAGTTCTGTCCTTCTTGCGAAAGCACGACAAGCTGCACTCACGGTAAAGTTTGATCCTAGTCCGGAAGGTGTGAAAGAACAAGTAGGTACGTATACTTTCGTATTTACATTGGAGTAAATTATTCTTCTGATAAAATAAGCAGAAATAAAATTCTGCGAACTCCTTTATCCTCTATCTCAAAGGTAACCGCATCGTAAATAAAATGAATTACCAGGAAACAGTAGATTATCTTTTCAGCCGGCTCCCGATGTTTCAGCGAATCGGTTCTGCTGCATACAAAGCCGACCTCGACAATACCATTGCCCTTTGTCAATTGCTTGACAATCCTGAAAAAAAATTTCGCTCCATTCATGTGGCGGGTACCAATGGCAAAGGTTCTACCTCACACATGCTGGCCTCGGTTTTACAATCTGCCGGATTAAAAGTAGGATTGTATACATCTCCACATCTCAAAGATTTTCGTGAACGAATAAAAATCAATGGACAAAAAATTCCGGAGAATTATGTTGTGGAGTTTGTTGCGTCGAATAAACAAGCATTTGAAAAGATCGATCTTTCTTTTTTTGAAATGACAGTCGGATTGGCCTTTCAATATTTCGCGGAGGCGAAGGTGGATGTCGCGGTGATTGAAGTTGGTCTGGGCGGACGACTGGATTCCACGAATGTGATCAGGCCATTACTTTCTGTGATCAGCAATATCAGTTTTGATCATACAGCTTTATTAGGGGATACGATTGAGAAGATCGCAGCGGAAAAAGCAGGGATCATTAAATCGGGAGTGCCTGTTGTTATAGGTGAAACACAGCAAGGAGCATCTTCCGTTTTTATTGATAAGGCAGCAAAAGAAAATGCAGAAATTATCTTCGCCGATAAAATTTATCAAGCCGTTCTGAAAGGTGAAAGTTCGGATGGATTAATCATGGATGTACGGAAACACGAAGCGACATTTTATGAAAATGTAATTTCAGGACTCAGAGGATATTACCAGCAGAAAAATGTTTTAACTGTGATTGCGGTGATTGATGTTTTGAATGAAATTGGATTTGGGTTGACGGAAGTTCATATCAGAAAAGGAATTAAGGAAGTGATTCAACAAACTTCGTTACTTGGTCGCTGGCAGACATTGTCACAATCACCTTTGATCATAGCTGATACGGCACACAATGAAGCCGGAATTACTGAAGTTGTATCGCAGTTGAAAACAATCACGTATGAGAGATTACACTTCGTATTGGGAATGGTGAATGATAAGGATATCAGCAAAGTATTGTCACTGTTGCCGAAGGAAGCTATTTATTATTTCTGCAAAGCAAATATTCCCAGAGCGCTAGATGCACAAGAGCTTTATGAAAAGGCAGCTGTTGCCGGATTAAAAGGGAAAGTAATTGGAAGTGTTGCTGATGCACTCGCGGCCGCAACGTCAAACGCTACTGCAAAAGACCTCATCTTTGTAGGAGGAAGTACTTTCGTAGTAGCGGAAGTAGTGTAGGATATAAGGGCAGTTTTATGCCGCTCTTTTAATCTGTTTAAATGTCCGTATCGGGACAAGTTTCGGAGCATCCTTATTAGTTTTTCCCTGTGCCGCTGCTTTTTTGAGCGGTTTAAATAATCGTGTTGTGATCATGCTGTCATCCTCCTGTCGTTAATTATTATTGATGGTATATCGTTGAATTTTTTAATTACATCATGTGCCAAAGAGAGTGAAACCGCCTGATTGGTGAGGATTCCAAGGATCTCTTTGGGTAAAGTGATTTCATTGATCACGTAGTCATAAGATTTCTCGATGGCTTCCTCAATAAAATCGCACGTGTTCAGAATGGAAACGCGGTCATGTTCAACTGCAGGATATTTCATCTGATTCCAGATCCCATACGTTTTACCGTGAATTGCGTTCGGTTCGGCATAAAGAATATCAAGAACTTCATTTAATGCTAAAACATGCTGATCACTTTCTGAAGCAAACTGACGAAAGAAAAGTCTGAGGTCCCGGTCCTCTTTCGAAAGTTCTTCCCCTGCTTTCAAATATTCTTCTGCTCTTTCGGTATTTATGGTAACCAGGTCATTCAGCGCCTCAATCATTTCCAAACGTGCTTCCATTAGAATCAAATTATTTCCTGAATGCAATTCAAACGATGTGCCTGTGGCGTGTTATAGGAGGTTTTGTCGGAAACTCAATAAAATCAATGGTTTTTCGGAAATGGCTGGTTTTTCAAGTGTGGAATTTTGAGTAATTCGCTGTTTGATAGGGTAAGATCTGCCACAGATTTTCTACCGGCTTTCCATTGATAAGACTCGTTACGACGCTAAATTCTAATTAAAAAGAGGATAATTCTTTGTCAGCGCGGATGTGTTTTCAAATCCTTTGTTTCAAATTTCATCGGCAGCACTTTTGCTTTTCATGTCTGAATAAACAATTTAGTTCTACATCCCGGTAATAAAAAACAATATGGGCCTCGTAAAATACAAAGCAAAAAGGAATTTTAAAGAAAGTCCGGAGCCAACCGGCGGAAAATCCGATTCAGAAAAATTGCGTTTCGTGATTCAGAAACACCATGCTTCTCATTTGCATTATGATTTCCGACTTGAAATGGAAGGTGTACTGAAAAGTTGGGCAGTTCCGAAAGGACCTTCTACCGATCCTTCTGTGAAACGCCTTGCCATGATGGTGGAAGATCATCCTTACGACTATCGCACCTTCGAAGGAATCATTCCGAGTGGTTATGGCGCCGGGACGGTCATCATCTGGGATGAAGGTTTCTATGAACCGGCAAAAGGTGATTTTAAGAACAAAAAGGAGCAGGACAAATATTTCCGCGCTGGAATTCATGCCGGCAAACTGCATTTTATCATCAAGGGAAAAAAGCTGAAAGGTGAATTCGCGCTGGTTAAAACACATGGCCGTGGAGAAAATTCCTGGCTGTTGTTTAAAGTAAAGGATGAACACGCCTCAACTGAGGATATTACAAAGAAAGATAAATCCGTGATCTCGAAAAAGACGCTGGAGCAGGTTGAGAAAACCACCAAGAACTTCTATGGCTCGAAACGAATAAAGGAATCAAGTTCTAAAAGTAAAAAGGAAGTTAGCCTGAACAAAAGAAGAGATGTTCAGAAAGCTTCCGCAAAGAACAAAGCTGAGAAAGAAGGGAAGAGCACTTTGAAGGCTGCTGTTTCGAAGGCCTTAAAAAAAGCCGTTAATGTAAGTCGTGTCAAGTCCTTAAAGAAAGTAGTGAAGAAAGCGGCAAAGAAGGCCGTTAAAAAATCAGGGAAATCTGCTTCCTCATCACAAAAAAAGAACGCTCCTGAGACCACCACCGATATAAGTGCAATTCTTAAAAAGGCTCCGAAGGGCGCAATGCCCAAAACAATCACACCTATGCTCGCAACACTAGTCGATAAGCCTTTTGATGAAGAAGGCTGGATCTACGAAGTGAAATGGGATGGATACCGAGCTGTCGCATTATTAAACAAAGGAAAATTTGATCTGAAATCCAGGAATGATAAATCCTTTGCAACCAAATTCTATCCCGTTAGCGATGCCTTCAAGGCTTGGGGAGAAGATGTTGTCCTCGATGGAGAGGTGGTGGTTGTCAATGAAAATGGAGTTTCCAATTTCGGCGCTCTGCAAAACTGGAGAAGTGAATCCGATGGTGAGATATTGTTTTACGCCTTTGATATTCTTTGGTACCAAGGGAAAGATCTTACTGGTTTGGAACTTTCTCAGCGGAAGGAAATTTTGAAAGCGATATTACCGGTGCAAAACGAGATCATTAGGATCAGTAAAGCATTTGAAGAATCCGGAATTGAATTTTTTGAAGCGGCGAAAAAAATGAATCTGGAGGGAATCATCGCCAAGAAAAAAGACAGCCCATACCGTGAAGGTGTAAGAAATAATGACTGGCTAAAGATAAAACACAACCTTCGACAGGAAATGGTCATTGGCGGATACACGCTCAATGATGATTCCGGGAAAGCATTCAGCGCATTGCTCGTAGGTGTTTACGAGGATGGAAGATTAAACTA
>JALYRR010000065.1 GCA_030855265.1 Bacteroidota bacterium
GGTTGGCTCCCGAGGGAGCCGTGCCCGCACTGCTCAGCGCGTTCTCGATCAGCCGTCTGGAAGTAAGGAAATTCTTTTAATAAATCCGCGATCATACCACTCTCCGAACCCGATAATTTACCGGGTTCCTCCATGAAAGATATGAATTGGGCTTTGTTCATTACCAATCGTTAAGTGCCCTGTTAAAAATATCTTGCGTAAGCTGCTCGTTTATTTCCCTGATGAGCTGATCCTCCACCGCGGAAAAACTTTGCGAACTGGTATAATCTGCAAAACGGGTGAAGGTCTGTTCGAAATTTTTCTTTTCATCAAATGCGCAGCTGTATTTCACGTTCACAGAAATCGTAAGCCTGTTTAATGCCGCCTGATCCGTGCTCTGAATTGCAATTGGAGCCGTTATGTACCCGGTAACTCCTCCTTCGAAATTAAGATCGCCACCCTTATTCACCAGTGCAAGGCGGGTTTGTGAACTGAGCCTATCCCTTAACGCTTCGGTAAAAGACTGGCTCAAAGTAGGAGGAGCCAGAGATGCGAAATTTTGGAAATACTGAACGGAAACAGTTTTAGCTTCAGGCGGAATGGTTGCTCCGCTGAATCCGTAATGCGTTTTACAGCCGGAAACGGATAAAACCAACAGGCAAAATCCTGCAACGTATGTTCTTACTTTTAAACTTTCCAACTTTTCAACTTTCAACTTTCAACTTTCTAACTTTTGTCTTTTACCTTTTTACTTTTACCTTTTTTATTATTTAATATTGTATTCATTGATCTTCCTGTACAGTGTGCGTTCGGAGATCCCAAGTTCTTTGGCTGCATTTTTTCGTTTGCCTTTGTATTTCGTCAGCGCTTTTCTGATCATATCTTCTTCGATTTCCTGAAGTGATAAACTTTCTTCTGTGATCACTGTCATCGGGATCTGTTCCTGCTGCTTGATCTGAGTCGTTGTATTGTAACCCAGTTGGATCGGAGTTTCTGCAGATCCCACTTCCTGATATAATTTTTTAATCAGCGATGCATTTTCCGGATGAAAATCCTGATTCAGCTGGTGGTCATTATCGATCAGATCCACCACAATTTTCTTCAGATCCATCAGGTCTTTCTTCATATCGAAAAGAACTTTGTAAAGAATATCTCTTTCACTGAAATCAGCTCCCTGGTTCTGATTATTAACGATCACAGGCAATTGAGAGGTCTGTTGCTGAGGAAGGTAAGAACGCATGATATCTGCATTGATCTCCCGTACCTTTTCGATCACTGAAATTTGTTCTGTGATATTTTTTAGCTGGCGGACATTCCCCTGGAAATAATAATTGGTCAGCAATTGTTCTGCTTCGCTGTCAAGTTTGATTCCGGGCATTCTGTACTTGGCTGAAAAATCAGCAGCGAACTTCCGGAACATTAAAAAGATATCTTGTTTTCGGTCACGCAATGGCGGAACTGTGATAGGAACTGTATTGAGCCTGTAATAAAGATCTTCTCTGAATTTCCCTTTTTCGATGGCTTGCTGCACATTCACATTCGTTGCGGCAACAACCCTCACATCTGTTTTCTGAACCTTTGAGGATCCTACTTTAATGAACTCTCCGCTTTCAAGTACACGTAACAATCTCGCTTGTGTTGCAATTGGCATTTCAGCTACTTCATCAAGAAAAATTGTTCCTCCGTTTGCAACTTCAAAATATCCTTTACGTGCTTCATGTGCTCCTGTAAAAGACCCTTTCTCATGTCCAAATAGTTCAGAGTCGATCGTTCCCTCCGGAATAGCTCCGCAGTTAACCGCAATGTATTGGCCGTGTTTCCGGGCGCTGAGTGCATGAATGATCTGTGGAAAAACTTCTTTTCCTGTTCCGCTTTCTCCTGTTATCAATACGGTAAGATCCGTTGGCGCTACCTGTTTGGCAATGTCAATGGCTCTGTCAAGTGCAGGTGAACTGCCTATAATTCCAAACCGGTTTTTAATTTCCTGTATACCCATTTTAATATAGAGTCAAGAGACAAGAAAAAAGAATCAAGGCTATGGCCTAATGATCCTGAACTCTTTCTCTGAATGTAAATATCATTTTCAAGTCTTTTGTCTCAAGTCTTTAGTAGCAAGACTTAGTCTGGAGCCTCAAACTGCTTTGCCGATCAGTGTTCCACCGGTACATGTATGCGCAAGCACATTCACATAATCTCCCTTTTTGAAATTCTCCTTCGGAAATACCACAACACAATTCTGTGTGTTTCTTCCGAATAATTCCTCAGCAGATTTTTTTGAAACGCCTTCTACCAGCACCCTGTGAACTTTTCCTACACCTGCTCTTGTTCGCTCTGCAGAATGTTTTACCTGCAGATCAACAATCTCCTGAAGCCGTCTTTTTTTGATCTCTTCCGGTACATCATCCTTGTACTTCCTTTCTGCAAGGGTTTTCGGGCGTTCGCTGTAAGCAAACATATATCCGAAATCATATTTGACTTCCTCCATCAGCGAAATTGTATCCTGATGTTCTTCTTCTGTTTCCGAACAAAATCCTGTAATGATATCCATGGAAATTCCAGCCTCCGGAAGAATCCGGCGTATGGATGCGATCCTGTTCAAATACCATTCTCTGGTATAGCCCCGATTCATCATTTCCAGAATCCTTGTGTTACCCGATTGAACAGGAAGGTGAATGTAACTGCAGATATTTTCGTGTTTTGCAATGGTATGTAAAACTTCGTCCCCCATATCTTTCGGATGTGAAGTGCTGAAGCGCACCCTGAGGTCAGGATTTATCAACGCGACTTTTTCAAGCAATTGAGCAAAACTTGTGGCATTTTGTAAATCATCCGCTGTAGGGCTTTCCTTTTTTAAACCTCCGCCTGTCCAGAGATAAGAATCCACATTCTGTCCAAGCAACGTTACTTCACGGTATCCTTCGTTAAAAAGCTGCGCAGCTTCATTTACAATTGTTTCAGGATCACGGCTGCGTTCGCGTCCGCGTGTAAACGGGACAACACAGAACGCACACATATTATCACATCCGCGGGTGATGCTGATGAACGCGGTCACACCATTTGAACCAAGTCTTACCGGAGCAATGTCCGCGTATGTTTCTTCTTTGGAAAGGAGCACATTTACAGCTTTCTGTCCGGTTTCAGCGATCTCTATCAATTCAGGCAGACTGCGGTAAGCATCCGGTCCTACGACAATATCCACGAGTTTTTCCTGCTCAAGAAACTGTGATTTCAATCGTTCGGCCATGCAACCAAGCACACCGACAATCAGATCAGGGTTTTTCTTTTTTGCTTTGTTGTATTCCGTTAAGCGTTTCCGCACGCGCTGTTCCGCGCCTTCTCTGATTGCACAGGTATTGACGAAGATCACATCTGCCTCAAAAAAATCGGTGGTTGTTGTAAATCCTTTGTCCTTCAAAATGGATGCAACGATCTCACTGTCGGAAAAATTCATCGCACAGCCATAACTTTCCAGGAATAATTTCTTTCCGTTGGGCGCTACAGGGGCTTCAAGGACCAGTGCCTCGCCCTGCTTGCTTTCATCTATCTCTTTATTCTCTTTCATTACGAAAAGGGTTTCTCTTACAATTCCTGATTGTTGATCCCGGAAATCAGGTTTTCAGTTCAGATCTGAAATTTTTGTTTTTTACCGGGATGCAAAGATAATTAAATTAAACGGGTGACAAAATGGCGCATTTTACCATTTTTAAAAAAAATTTGGAAATTGTTATATATATATTTATATATATAGGAACTGACATCCGCAAATTAAATTTGGAAATGTCGGTTTCAATTAATTTTCTTTGCAACGAATTGTGAGATTTACACATCTCATTGACAATTCAATTTTAGAATTTCATAAATAAAAAAAGGCTACATATATGAGTAAAAATCTGGTGATCGTAGAGTCCCCCGCAAAAGCAAAAACAATTGAAGGATTTTTAGGAGAAGGTTATACTGTCAGATCAAGTTTCGGACATGTTCGCGATCTTGCAAAAAAAGGCCTTGGGGTGGATATCGAAAATAAATTTACTCCCAATTATGAGGTGTCACCGGATAAAGCCAAAGTGGTGGCTGAACTGAAAAAATTAGCGAAGGAGGCCGACATGGTTTGGCTCGCAACGGATGAGGACCGCGAAGGAGAAGCAATTTCCTGGCATTTGTCGGAAGCTTTAAAACTGGATGAAAAAAATACTCAGCGCATTGTATTTCACGAGATCACGAAATCGGCGATCAAAAACGCAATCGCCAATCCAAGAAAAATAGATAAACATTTGGTAGATGCTCAACAAGCGAGAAGGATCCTTGATCGCTTAGTTGGTTTTGAACTTTCTCCAATCTTATGGAAAAAAGTTCGTCCGTCCTTGTCTGCTGGCCGGGTTCAGTCAGTGGCTGTACGTCTGATCGTTGAACGCGAGCGGGATGTAATGAATTTCAAAAGTGTTTCTTCTTATAAAGTTACAGGACATTTTACGACAGGCAATGCAACAGTTAAAGCTGAGCTTAGTACTAAGTTCAAGACAATGGAAGAAGCCCGGGATTTTCTGAAAAAATGTTCAGGTGCCGATTTCACAATTGATAGCCTGGAAACCAAACCTACAAAAAAATCACCTTCAGCTCCGTTTACCACTTCCACTCTTCAACAGGAAGCAAGCCGGAAGCTGGGGTTCTCGGTTGCACAAACCATGGTAGTTGCTCAGCGCCTTTACGAAAGCGGAAAGATCACTTACATGAGAACCGATTCAGTTAATTTATCTGAAACGGCGATCAATCAGGCGAAGGAAGCGATTACTGGAAATTACGGTGCAAAATACCTGAATATCCGACAGTATAAAACCAAATCAAAAGGCGCACAGGAAGCTCACGAGGCGATTCGTCCTACCTATATCGAAAACCAGAACATTGATGGTGATTCTGCTGATAAGCGTTTGTACGACCTTATCTGGAAGCGGACAATCTCTTCTCAGATGAGTGATGCTGAATTAGAAAAGACAACGGTTGTTATCAATGCATCCGGTACAACTGAACGCTTTGTTGTTCAGGGTGAAGTGCTGAAATTTGACGGATTCCTGAAAGTTTACATGGAAAGCTCTGACGACGAAGATGAAGAAAATAAAGAAGGAATGCTTCCTCCGATGAAAGTAGGAGAGAAGCTGAAGATGAATGAAATAAATGCAACTGAAAGATACACGCATCATCCTGCACGTTACACGGAAGCAAGTCTGGTGAAGAAACTTGAAGAACTTGGTATCGGTCGTCCTTCTACATATGCTCCAACAATTTCCACCGTTCAGAAAAGAGAATATGTGGTGAAAGAAGATCGTGAAGGAGTGCAGCGTAATTTTAATGTGATCATTCTGAAAGATGAAAAGATCAGTGATGAAGTAAGAACAGAAGGTACCGGAGCAGAAAAATCAAAATTATTTCCGACCGATATCGGAATGGTTGTAAATGATTTTCTTCTCAAAGAATTTCCGCAGATCATGGATTTTAATTTCACTGCAAAGGTGGAAGAAGAATTTGATGAGATCGCAGAGGGAAAGATTGAGTGGACGAAAATGCTGAAAGATTTTTATACTCCTTTCCATAAAAATGTAGAACAAACTGCGGAACATTCTGAGCGTGCTTCCGGTGAACGGTTGTTAGGAATTGATCCTGTTAGCGGAAAAAACCTTTATGTACGTATCGGACGCTTTGGCCCGATGGCACAGATGGGAGAAGGGAATGACGAGAACAATAAACCTAAATTTGCCAGCTTAAGAAAAGATCAGCGACTTGATACAATCACCTTCGAAGAAGCACTGGATCTGTTCAAACTTCCACGTGTGGTCGGTATGTTTGAAGACAAAGAAATGGTAGTTGCCATTGGAAGATTCGGGCCTTATGTAAGACATAACAGCATATTTGTTTCTTTGAAAAAAGAAGATGATCCGATGACTGTAAGCGCAGAAAGAACCATTGAACTGATCGAAGCAAAACGCCAGGCAGACATTGATAAATACATCAAAACCTTCCCGGAGAATCCTGCTGTAGCTGTGTTGAACGGACGCTGGGGGCCTTATCTGGTGATAGATAAAAACAATTTCAAGATTCCGAAAGGAACAGATGCTGCAGGATTAACTCTTCAGGATTGCCTTGATATTGCTGCGGATCCGAAAAATGCAAGTAAAGGAAACCGCTTCCGGAAAAAGGAAGTTGCTAAAAAACCATTCAAACCTGCAGCCGCGAAAAAAGCCCCTAAAAAAGCAGCAGCCAAAAAAACTGCCGCAAAAACAGTGAAAAAAGCAGCTCCGAAAAAAGCAGCAAAGAAAGCGGTTAAGAAAAAATAAGAATGTTCCTGAACTTTAAAATTTAAACTTTAAAAACTTTAAACTGATACATGCAGGAATATTTTTCAGCGATTAACATTTCACAATTTTCAGGAATTGCCCAGTATACCGCTGCATCCTATGGAAAAATTATAAATGCATTTCTTAGCGAAGGAGAATTTCCCTCACTTGAAAATGCAGACATAGCGATCATCGGTGTAGAGGAGGACAGGAATTCTTTGAATAATGAAGGTTGCGGACTTGCGGCAAATTATGTCAGAGAAAATTTCTATCGTCTTTTCCAGGGAAATTATCAATCGAAGATCATTGATCTTGGGAACATAAAAAGAGGGAATACCATTGATGATACGTATTTTGCGGTAACCGATGTGCTTTCTCAGTTGTTGAAGAAAAACATTGTACCGGTAATGATCGGTGGAGGACAGGATCTCACATATTGCAATTACCTCGCGTATCTTCAGTCGGAACAAACGATCAATATCGTAGCTGTGGATTCAGGGTTTGATATTGGTGACGGCGACAAAGAATTAAATTCCCAGAGTTATCTGAGTAAGATCATTCTTCACAATCCGAACATACTTTTTAATTTCAGCAATGTAGGTTACCAAACTTATTTCGTTGAGCAGAGTTCAATCGGACTGATGGACAAATTGTATTTTGACTCACACCGTCTCGGGCAGGTCAGGAAAAAAATGGAAGATGTAGAGCCGATCGTTCGAAATGCGGATGTGTTGAGTTTTGATATCTCTGCCGTGAGAGCCAGTGATGCTCCTGGAAACGGGAATGCATCACCAAATGGATTTTACGGAGAAGAAGCTTGTCAGATCGCTCGCTACGCAGGCCTTAGCGACAAACTAAGCTCCATCGGTTTTTATGAGATCAATCCGGCATTCGATACAAACAAGCAGACGGCCCATCTTGCCGCACAGATGATTTGGTATTTTATTGACGGATTTTATAACAGGAAAAAGGATTATCCTATCGTAGATAAATCAGAGTATACAAAATACCGCGTCTCAATTCGCGATCATGAACATGAGATCGTTTTTTACAAAAGCAATAAGAGCGACCGTTGGTGGATGGATGTGCCTTATCCGCTGAATCATAAAATCAAATATGAAAGACATCACATGGTGCCGTGTTCCTACAGCGACTATGAAACAGCGTGTAACGATGAAATGCCCGACAGGTGGTGGCAGACCTATCAAAAGCTTGGATAAAAGCGAGAATGTTAAAATTCAGGCTATGAACAATAAAATGTTTGAAAAATTTGTTTTTATAAAGTAAATACCTAATTTAGCGACCTAACAGAATAAGAAAGCAGCAATTAATTGTTATTTTTTTAACAAAAAAACATGAAAAAAACCCTTACTATCATTGCTTTATCGATTACCGGACTTGTAGGTTTTGCTCAGCAGGATGCGCAGTTCAGTATGAATATGTTCAACCGTTTGGCCATTAATCCGGGATACGCCGGAACAAATGAGGCTTTGTGTGCGACGATTCTTTATCGTGATCAGTGGGATAAATTCCCCGGAGCTCCTAAAACCGGCTTGATCAGTGTGGATTACGGTCGTATTGCTCATGGTGGATTAGGTATCACTGTTGATCAGGATTTGATCGGGTTTGATAAAACGTTGAAAGCAAAACTGGCGTATTCATTTCATTTGCCTTTAGGCAATGGAGTTTTGGGTATCGGTCTGGATGCAGGAATGATTCAGAAATCGTTGAAAGGGAATTTTATTGCCCCTGATGGAAGTACCTCTTCAACAGGTGGAACAGATCAGGCTATTCCTTGGTCAGGGACTTCAGCAACAACTTATGATGTAGGATTTGGTTTGTATTATACAGCGAATAAAGATAAATTATATGTAGGTATTTCTTCTTTGCATTTACCTGAACAAACTTTATCACAAAGCGGAGGTTCAGCAGCCAATTCAACAGTGTATAGTTTTGATTACAAGGTGGCTCGTCACTATTATGTAATGGCAGGATATAGATTTGATCTTTCACCTAATTTTGCTTTGACACCATCTATCCTAACAAAATCGGATGCATCATCCACACAGTTGGACATCAACCTGATGGCGAAAGTGAATAACCTGATCTTTGCAGGTGTTTCTTACCGTCTAACGGATGCTGCAGTTGGAATTGTAGGATTGGAATATAAGAATTTCAAATTAGGTTACTCTTATGATTTCACTTTGTCTGCGATCAAGAATCACAGCAGCGGAACACATGAAATGATGCTTGGATATTGCCACAAATTTGTGAAGCCACTTAAGCGTCAATCGCACCAGAACGTGCGTTTCCTGTAATTTTAACATTTTTTGTAACCTTAAATCACTAGTATCGTTTAAGCTACTCTATTTGTCTTCGGAATCATCATACTTTGCGTGTGATGATTTTCTGACAAAAAGGGGTTTAATATAAAAACAACAAATATGAAAAAGTTGCTCTTGTTAGGTTCTTCTATTGCGGTTCTAAGCACAGGTTGTGTGAAGAGCACCGGAGAGCTTGTAGGTACTCATCCCCGTACTGAATGGTTCGATATCGACCCGTTTGGTATGTTGTACATTCCTATGGGAAGTTATAATATGGGGCCAAGTGATGAGGATGCTCCTTATTCACACACCACTAAATCCAAAACGGTTTCCGTTCAGGCGTTTTACATTGACCAGACAGAGATCTCTAATAATGAGTACCGTCAGTTTGTTTATTGGGTGAGAGACTCAATTGCACACCGCGCTTTATTTGAAAACGGAACCGCCGAGCATGCAGTAGAAACTGATGATTACGAGCAGCCGATCGAGCCGCCGTTAGTGAACTTCGACGAAGAGATTGCTTACGACGAGCAGGAGGTAAGAGAGGTTCTTGAATTCATGTATCTTCCTGTTGAAGAGCGCTACTATAAAAGAAGAGAAGTGGATACACGTAAATTAAATTTCGAGTATTACTGGATCAACCTTCGTATGGCTGCTCAGAAATCTAATAGATTCAAGCCTTCTAAATCACCGGATACTAATGGCCAGGATTTTATCAATGGTTATCAGTCTACAAGTACCGGCGACAACAAAACACTCGGACATTATGATGTGAAGGATGGCGTTTCTGATGGAAACGGTAATTACAGCACACGTGAAAGAAAGGATAAAGACAGAAGTGTATTTATCGTGAAAGATGTTATCAATGTTTACCCTGATACTCTTGCTTGGGTGCATGATTTTACTTATTCATTCAATGAGCCAATGACCAATATGTATTTCTGGCATGTGGCTTACGATGATTATCCTGTTGTGGGAGTAAGCTGGAAACAGGCACGTGCATTTTGTATCTGGAGAACTCAGTTGTTTAATAACTGGTTGTTAGGAAATGGCCAGACCTATGTGAACGATTTCCGTTTACCAACAGAATCTGAATGGGAATATGCTGCACGCGGAGGAAATTCATTAAGTCCTTACCCTTGGGGTGGCCCTTATATCAGAAATGCTCAGGGTTGTTTCCTTGGAAACTTCAAGCCTATGCGCGGAAGCTATATCGATGACGGTGGATTCCACACTGTAAAAATTGAATCTTACAATCCGAATGATTACGGTTTATATTGTATGGCTGGAAACGCTGCAGAGTGGACCAGCAATGCATTTGACGAGTCAGCTTATGATTTTTCTCATGATTTGAATCCTGATTATGTGTACGAAGCTCAGGATAATGAAGCAAATGTTTTAAAGCGTAAAGTGATCAGAGGCGGTTCGTGGAAAGATGTTGGATACTATCTGCAAACCAGCACAAGAACTTATGAATACCAGGATACAGCAAAATGTTATGTTGGATTCCGTTGTGTTCAAACGTATCTGGGTCGTGCTAAAGGCGATGATCTTTAAAATATTTTTGTGCTTTTTTAATTTGTAATCTCTAAACTAAATAATTATTAACTTTTAAATTTTAAAAAAAATGGGTGGTAAAAAATGGAAAAGTTTCATGGCCAAATTGTACGGATTTGGTGCGGCGATCGTAATTATCGGAGCGATGTTTAAAATTATGCACTGGCCTGGTGCAGGTCCGATGTTGGTTGTCGGATTATCTACAGAGGCGGTGATTTTCTTTTTCTCGGCATTTGAGCCACCACATGAAGAAGTAGATTGGAGTTTAGTATACCCTGAGTTGGCTGGTATGCACGGTGAAGAAGGCGAACACAAACAAATTGAAGAAGACAAAGGTTCTATTACAGAACAATTAGATACAATGTTGGAAGATGCGAAGATCGGACCCGAGCTAATTGCTAGTCTTGGTGAAGGTATGCGTAGCCTCAGCGATCAGGCTGGTAAACTGAACAACATTACAGATGCTTCAGTTGCAACTAATGAGTACGTAACAAGTGTGAAATCTGCAGCTAAAAATGTAGATTCATTATCTGATTCTTATTCTAAGGCAGCAGAATCTTTAATGGGCTTAGCTGTTACAAGCAATGACAGCACAACTCTTGGAGAGCAAATCGTGAAGGTTTCTAAAAACCTGACTGCTTTGAATACTTCCTATGAGCTTCAATTGCAAGGATCAAATGATCATCTGCAGGCGACATCTAAATTCTATGGCGGGTTAAATGACCTGATGAAAAATCTGAATGATTCTGTTGACGATACAAAACGTTACAAAGAACAAATCGCTCAGCTTTCTTCTAACTTAGAATCACTGAACACCATCTACGGTAACATGCTTACCGCAATGAGAAAATAATTCTTCGCAAGAAGAATTATTTTTCTTTATATGGAGATTCATTTCTTCATATGATGTACAAATATTATTAATCTGTAGAAACTAATATAGAACTATGTCAGGCGGAAAAGAAACCCCAAGGCAGAAGATGATCGGGATGATGTACCTGGTGTTAACAGCACTTTTGGCACTAAATGTATCCAAGGAAATTCTGAATGCCTTTGTAATTATTGAAGAAGGTTTGAATACAACCAACGTCAACTTTGATGGCAAAAATGGAATCTTATATTCCAAATTTGACAAAGCTCTGGCGGAGAATAAAGTTAAAACTGGCCCATGGCATAAAAAAGCTCAGGAAGCAAAAAAACATGCCAATGATCTTTGCAAATACATTGATGATATAAAGAGCGAATTATATCAGCGTATTCAAAAGGTTGAACCTGTTACTGCCGATACTTTCCAATTGAAGAACCTTGACAGTAAGGATGAAAACAACATCCCAACCGAAATCTTAATCGGTGCGGGTGCTGATCCTGAAAATCCAACCGGGAAAGCAAAAGACCTGAAGGACCAGATCGAGAAGTTTAAAAAAGATATGACTGCTCTTGTTCCTGAAAAGGAAAGAGCAAATCTTAAGCTTGGTTTGAGCACAGATCCGATGTATTCCATTGGAGATGAAAAAGTAGTTTCATGGGCAAGTAATATGTTTGCTCATCAGCCTGCTGCTGCTGTATTCAGCGTTCTTGCAAAATTAAAGAATGATATTAAGAATGCAGAAAGTGATGTGGTTTCAACTCTGTTAAAATCAATTGATGAAGGCGACTTTAAATTTGATAACGTTGTTGCAAAAGTGGTTGCTCCTACAAGCTACATTGTAGCAGGTGAGGAATACACTGCTGATATCTTTATCGCTGCTTACAGCTCAACTCAGAGTCCTGAGATTCTTATCGGTAATGTTGATACAATTTCTAAAAAGATCGTAGGTACTTCAACTGCAGTTCCTGTTGAAAGCGGTTTAGGAAAGTATGTTGTTAAAACAGGTGCTGAAGGTGTTCAGGAATATTCTGGTTTGATCAATGTAAAGGCTCCGGATGGTACTGTGAAAGCATATCCATTCAGAGGTGAATACATGGTGGCTCGTCCTTCTATGGCTATTTCTCCAACTAAAATGAATGTGTTCTACATCGGGGTTGAAAATCCTGTTGATATTTCTGTTGCTGGTGCTGCTCCAACTGATGTTGTTGCTACTGTTACCGGCGGAGGTGGAAGCATCCAAAACAAAGGACAAGGTCATTACATTGTGAAGGTAGCTTCAGGAAATGAATGTTCTGTCAATGTTTCTGTGAAAACAAAAACCGGCAGCAAATCAATGGGAGCAATGAAATTCCGTGTTAAGAAAGTACCAAGTCCTCAGGCGTCTTTTGCTGGTGTGCAAGGTGACGGAAAAGTAAGTAAGGGTGAATTGATGAATGCAGGTGGTGTGATTCCTAAACTGGATGACTTCGTGTTCGATTTGAAATTCCCTGTTATTTCCTGGAATATGTCCATCTTTATCAATGGTGCATATGCAGATTATACTGCTCAGGGTCCAAATGCTACCGGACAGATGAAAGATCTGTTAGGTAAAGTGAAACCCGGACAAAAAGTGTTGATCGAGGAAGTAAGAGTTCAGGCTCCGGATGGTGTTAGAAAGATCACCGGTTGCGTTTTAAAAGTGAAATAAAAATCATAGGAGGTATATCATGAAAATGTTAAAATTTCTTTTGTTGTTTCTTATCGTTGCTTCTGTAACGTTTGAAAACAATGCACAGGAAGTACTTAAAGCACCAAAGTATCCTGACGGTGTGTATATCAAAGAAAACACCCGCACCAGGAGAGCTATTCCATATCCTCATTTGCGTGAAGCAGATGTTATGTGGAGCAAGCGTGTTTGGCGTGTGATCGACCTTCGCGAAAAAATGAATCATCCTTTGTATTACCCGGATGCTCCGATCCTTGACAGGAAAAGTTTATTCGACGTGATCAAAGATGCGTCTATGCTTGATGGAACAATTACCTTGTTCGATCAGCCGTTGACAGATGATGAGTTTCGTTTCGATATGACTAAAAGCGAAATTGAAAAGCTTCTTGTATCCTGGGATTCTACTGCAACAACAGAAGATCCTTCAAATCCGGGAACTTATATTTCAGCTCCTACAAAAAATGAGATCACTACTCTTCAGGTATGGAAATACTGGGTGAAAGAAGACTGGTTTTTTGACAAGCAGCGTTCTGTTCTTGATGTTCGTATCATCGGAATCTGTCCTTTGATTGAAAAGAGAACTGAAACAGGTGAATCAACCGGTGCTGATAAGCCTTTGTTTTGGGTATATTTCCCGGAGGCTCGTCCTATCTTCGCTAATCAGGAAGTGTACATGCGTCACAACGATGCTGAAAGAAGAACACTGGAGGATATTTTCTGGAAACGTATGTTTTCTAGTTATGTCCGCAAAGAAAGCAATGTTTATAACAGAGGTATTTTCGACTACAAAACCGGTCTGGACCAATTGTTAGAAGCTGAGCGTGTAAAGGAAGACATCTTCAAATACGAACACGATCTTTTCCATTTCTAAAAAAAATTTTTACTGAGATCCCGCTTTGCATTGCAGAGCGGGATTTTTTTATGTTTTGTTTTTCCTGATTTTGATCGGTCTCCAGCACCTCCTGTTGATCCTTAACAATATTCGAACTTACTCCTCCGTTCTAAACAGGAAAAAGGAGGACCCCATGATGTTTCGTTCATTCTATTTCGCCCTTTCCCTTTCCTTCCTGATTGCCAATGATGCAGTCTCTCAATGTAACATCGTTCCTGATGTGAAATCTCCCTCTATCCCGGATCCATGTGATCAGGATCGTATCCTTCGTCCATTCCCCATGAGAACGGCTTTCGTTCGTCCTTCTGATCTTATGTGGAGTAAAAGAACATGGAGGGTGCTCGATATGCGTGAAAAAATGAATCATCCTCTGTATTATCCTGTTGAGCAAACTATGTGTATGAAAAGTTTGTTTGATGTATTGAAATGTGCCATCCTTGAGAATGATCTGAATGCCTTCGCCAACCCTATTTTTGATGATGAGTTTACTACCGTCATGACCAAAGAGGAGGTAAGAGCTATGTTGATCTCCTGGGATTCTACCCATCAGTCAGAAGATGTAAATAATCCTGGCCAGTATATAATCACTCCAATGAAAACTGAGATTACTTCCGAGAAAGTCAGGCAATACTGGATCAAAGAGGATTGGTTTTTTGATAAACAGCGTTCGGTTCTGGAAGCGCGAATTGTAGGTATTTGTCCGCTTGTAGAAAAGGTTTCTGAAAGTGGAGAATTCCTTGGCGTGAAACCGCTGTTTTGGGTGTATTTCCCGGATGCACGTCAGTATCTTGCCAAAGCAGCTTCTTTTAATTCTCACAATGATTCCGAAAGAATGAGCTATGACGAATTGTTTGCCAAAAGAAAATTCGCGAGTTATGTTTATAAAGAATCAAATGTCTACAATCGCTCTATTGCTGAATACAAAACCGGTATGGATGCTTTGCTTGAATCGGAACTGATCAAGGAAGACATTTTTAACTATGAAAGCGATTTATGGCATTACTAATTTATGTGTTTCTGTCGCATCGCTATACATTCATTAAGCGAAAGCCTGCTTTAAATAACAGAACAGTTCGTTGAAGAGATAAAACCTTTTCAGTCGTATATTTGTTCAAATTACGGGCATGGATTCATTAACACATTTAGTTTTAGGGGCTGCGATCGGCGAGGCTGTCCTGGGTAAAAAGATTGGAAGGAAAGCAATGTTATGGGGCGCCCTGGCTGATACGATTCCGGATTTTGATGTCTTCGCATCTCCCTGTGTTAGTGAAGCACAACAGTTACTTGTGCATCGCGGATTCACTCATTCATTTCTTTTTATCGCGATCATGTCTCCCTTGCTGGGATGGCTGTTCAGTAAATGGTTTAAAAAAGCTGATGTAAGCTGGAAAAGATGGACATTGCTGTTCTTTTTAGGAATGTTTACCCATGTATTGATTGACTCCTTTACATCTTATGGTACAGGTTGGTTCGAACCATTCAGCAGTTACCGTGTATCATTCAATACCATTTTTGTTGCAGATGTATTTTACACTGTACCCTTTTTAATTTGTGTATTGATTGCTCTTATTGCAAAAAACGGATCACCAAAACGAATCAGATGGAACAAGGCAGGATTGTGGATCAGTAGCCTGTACCTCCTTTTTACTTTCATCAATAAATGGCATGTACACAGCACGATGGAAGAATCTTTTGAGAAGCAGGATTTAAAGGCCGATGAATTTGTTACCACGCCAACTCCTTTGAACAATTTTCTCTGGATGGCTTATACCCGCGATGATAAAGGCGCATGGATTGGTTACTATTCTATTTTTGATAAAAGCAAAGACATTCAATTCAAGCGTGTGGAACGAAATGATTCTCTTCTGATCCCTTTCGAAAAAGATGAATCTGTAAAAATCCTGAAGCAATTCTCCAAAGGTCATTATGTAATTACGAAGGAGGATACTGTGGTGAGTTTTAATGACATTCGTTTCGGACAAACCGGTGGCTGGGACGGTACTGATGAATCTTTTCCATTCTCCTATGAATTGAATAAAGTGACAAAAAACTCCACAGCATTGAATAGGGGGAAATTCAAAACCTCAATGTCCGAAGCTTTCAACTCACTTGTTAACAGGGCGAAAGGGCAATGACGGGAAAAACTGCCCTCGTGATCGGAGCTTCCGGACTTGTTGGTTCTGAGTTAATCAAAGAGCTTTGTCTTGATCCCGGTTTTTCTGAAGTGAAAGTTTTCGTAAGAAAAGAACTGGAGACAGAAGATCAGAAAATTATTCAACACGTTCTTGATTTTGAAAACATATCGGCTTCAGCATCAGCGATAATCGGAGATGTAGTTTTTTGCTGTCTCGGAACAACAATCAAGGTAGCTGGTTCGAAAGAAGCATTCCGTAAAGTGGATTAATATTATCCGCTTCAATTTGCCGGAGTTGCAAAAAAAAACGGTGTCGAAAAGTTTATTCTCATTTCCTCCATTGGTGC
>JALYRR010000250.1 GCA_030855265.1 Bacteroidota bacterium
GACCAAAAAAGTGTGTACTTTTATTCATATAGTTTATGTTCGCAAAACCAAACTATAAAAAAAGAGCCGAATGAAGAAATTCAAACGGCTCTTTTTGAAAACTTATCTCGGACAACAGTGATATTTTTTACTTAATTAAATATTTTCTTTGATTTATACACAAAATTTAGAAAATTTCAATTTAAATTTTGTGTAAGATAATTTAAAAATTTGGATCCACCATGGACAGATTACACATCCTTTTTAGGTTATTTTTCGAAAGAGGTTATTTTTCGAAAGAATTCTCTTAGTAAGAGTAAAATAAATTTCGTAATTTAGAGTTCTATTGTGGGCCGAAGTAAATTAAAATGAAAAAACACTTATTATCTCTCTTTGTATTTTTGACCTGTATCGGTTCAGCCTTCGCAACCCATAACAGGGCAGGAGAGATCACATATCGCCACATTTCAGGGTATACCTATGAAATTACCGTAACAACATATACCAATATTGCCCCTTCTATCGTGGCTGACAGATGCGAGCTCGATGTTTATTTCGGTGATGGCGACAGCGCTCTCGTATCCCGAATTAACGGACCTCCCATCACAGGAACATCACCTTGCCCTAATGGCGGTGAGCCGGTAATCGGTGTTGTTTTTACGAAGGTCAATATTTATAAAGTTTTACATACCTATTCCGGTCCCGGTAATTATATTATCTCGATGGAGGACGAGAACCGCAATGACGGAATCTGTAATATCCTTGGCGGAAACTCAGTGAATACCTCTTTCTTCATCCGCACAGAATTAAAGATCAATCCTTTTCTTACGCCTAACAGTTCACCTATCCTTTTAAATCTTCCCCTTGATGAAGCTTGCGTAGGAGAATGTTTTGAGCACAATCCGGGAGCCTATGACGCTGATGGAGACAGTCTTTACTATACACTTACTACCTGTTATGCGAACGGTGCACCCATCCCGGGCTATTCACTTCCTCCGAACATGACAACAGAAAGCATCGATCACTTTACCGGAGATCTTGTCTGGTGCTCACCTCCACTAATTTGTCAGTATAATATTGCCATCCTCATTGAAGAATGGAAATTATTCGGCGGAGTGCGTTACCTCGTTGGAACCGTTTTGCGAGATATGCAGATCGATGTTGTCGCGTGTTCCAACAATGGCCCTCAGATCAATCCTGTTCGCGACACGTGTGTAACCGCAGGAACCAACCTGAATTTCAACGTAACGGCAACTGACCCTAATCCAAATACCCTGACCTTAACAGCTAATGGCGGGCCTTTCGTCCTTACTCCATCAGCTACATTCTCTTCTTCGCCGGCCGTAAGTTTTGTTTCCGGGACATTCAACTGGACTCCTTCCTGTGATCAGGTACAACTACTTCCATACCTCGTAACTTTTAAAGTAACCGATAACCATCCTTCTACTCCTCTTGTGAATTTTGAATCGATGTTCATTCGTGTTATTGCTCCTGCAATTACCGGACTTACCGCTACTCCAAGCGGAGCAAGCATGGTGCTCAATTGGTTGGCTCCGCTTTGTGCGGATACAATCGGAAGTCATCGCTTGAAAAAATACCTCATCTACCGTAAAAACACCTGCGATCCATGGATACACAGTGAATGCGAAACAGGAGTTCCTGCTTATACCGGATACACCCTCATCGGATCAACAAGCTTCGGTGTAACCACCTTTACTGATAACAACGGAGGACTCGGATTAACGCACGGACTTGATTACTCTTACATTGTTGTTGCAGAATATATAGATGGTTCTCAAAGTTATGCTTCTTCAAATGTGTGTGCACAGCTTGTCCGCGATGTTCCTATCATTACAAATGTCAGCGTTACTTCAACCGATGCTGCAAACGGAAGCATCTGGACACACTGGGTGAAACCAATCGGAAATTCAGGCAATCTGGATACCCTTATCAATCCTCCACCTTATGAATACCGGCTGATGCAGGCTCAGGGAATGACAGGCCCATTGACATTCACACAGGTGGCGGCTTATGTGTACCCTTCTTTTTCGGCATTGTCAGACACCGGCTTCGTAAGCACATCTTTAAATACCCAGGATTTCGCTTATACATATCGTGTTGATTTTTATTCGAACGGATTGTTAAAAGGCTCAACGCATACTGCATCTTCTGTTTACCTGACTACTGCTCCAACCGACAATAAAATTGTTCTTAGCTGGCAGGAAATGGTGCCATGGACAAACTATCGTTATGATGTTTACAAAGAAACCTCTGCAGGATCCACCGTGTTTGCATTCCTTGATAGCACCACAGGTCAAACCTACACTGATACCGGTTTGGTGAACGGCGTTTTGTATTGCTATAAGATTGTAAGTGTGGGTTCATATTCCGACACTGCATTGCCTGCTCCACTTTACAATTCCTCACAAATTAAATGTGACCGTCCGGTGGATACAACTCCGCCGTGTCAGCCTAACTTTGTAGTGAACAATGATTGCGGGATTAATACAAATGTTCTTTCCTGGACCAATCCGAACAGCTATTGCAGCGATGATGCAATCCAGTACAACATATACTTTTCTCCTACTCCCGAAAGTGAACTGCTGCTGATCCACAGCACAACGGATATGTCAGAAACTTCCTACTCACATAATTATTTATTTGAAGGTGTTCCTTCTATAGCGGGATGTTATGCCGTTACTGCTGTAGATTCCTTCGCCAATGAAAGTCCGGTGGTGACCATTATCTGTGTCGACAACTGTCCTGAATATGAACTGCCAAATGTCTTTACTCCCAACGGCGACAACAACAATGAATTTTTTACTCCGCTTCCTGGCTACCGTTATGTGAAGGATGTAGATATCAAGATCTATGACCGCTGGGGACTGCTGATGTTCGAAACAAGTGACCCTAACGTAATGTGGGATGGGACCAATAAAGACTCAGGCATGATGTGTTCAAACGGCACTTATTTCTATGTCTGCATTGTCAATGAGATCCGCCTTCAAGGCATCATTCCACGAACTCTCAAAGGCTTTGTTCAACTCATCAAAGAAAACGGAGGCACCAGCAAATAATTTATGTTCTCCGGAATCGTAGAAAACATCGGGCAGGTAACGCATTTGCAAAAAGAGCAGGACAATCTTCATATTTCTGTCCGCTCGAAATTCACAAGCGAATTAAAGATCGATCAGAGCATTGCACATAATGGTGTGTGCCTGACTGTGGTAAAAATCGAGGATGATATTTACACAGTAACTGCCATTGATGAAACGCTTAAAAAAACCAATCTTCATACTCTTCAGCTGAATGATCAGATCAATTTAGAGCGCTGTCTTCGTTTGGGTGATCGCCTGGACGGACACATTGTTCAGGGCCATGTTGATCAGACAGGTGTTTGTAAAACCGTTAAAGAAAGTGGCGGCAGCTGGGTGTTTACAATTGAGTATGATGCAACGAAGGGTAATGTCACAGTTGAAAAAGGATCCGTCTGTGTAAATGGTGTGAGCCTGACTGTTGTCGATTCGAAAGAGAATTCTTTTTCTGTTTGTATTATTCCCTATACGTTTGAGAACACGAATTTTCAGCATATTAAAGAAGGCACGATCGTGAATCTTGAATTTGATATTCTTGGTAAGTATATCAGTAGGTTGATGAAGAAGTAATACCTCACCCCTTGCCCCTCTCCGAATTAGAGGGGTGACAAACATTCTACTTCGCTCTACTTCATGTTTTTATAAGCCGACTCATCCTGAATTACCATATCAAATCATAATATAATTGAAAGCGATACAGCACAAATGTTACGTTTTTGATCTTAAGAAGCGATAGCGGAAAAGGATCGCTGCTTCATGTAGATTCAAATCAGAAAAGTTTCATATATATTGAAAATGCTGCGTTAACAAGAAGGCGATCATTTTACCGTGTTTGACGCGAGCGGTAGCAGAGCGGCAAATCGCCTTTTAAGATCAAAAGGTTTTCCTGCCGGCAGGCAGGTTGTTACTTTTTGGCAGCCAAAAAGTAAAAGATAAATAGGAATACTTTTTATCTCCCTAACTTTTTGTCTTGAAACAAAAAGTTACAAAAAATTCAAGGCTGAAGAACATTTCTCAAAAAATCTACAGATCATCACACTGGTTCTGTAAACTCGCCTTGAAGATTATTTGAATTTAATGCTTGAAGGAGGCTCAAACACTACAGACCCTAGCGCAAGCCTTCCCTTGTTCTGATCCTTGATTTTTTTGAGAAATATTCTTAGGCCTGTCCTTTACGTTCCGCCGTACTTCATGTTTTTATAAGCCGACTCATCCTGAATTACCATATCAAATCATAATATAATTGAAAGCGATACCGTTCAATGGGCTAAGCGTCACTCTGGGCTTGACCCCGTTCTCTATAATATTACGATTATTCAAAATGTGAGATTCCGGATCGAGTCCGGAATGACGATGCAAGGAAAGAATCATCCTGAATTACCATAACAAAACATAATATAATTGAAAGCGATACAGCTCAAATGTTACGTTTTTGATCTTAAGAAGCGATAGCGGCAAATGTTCGGCTGCGAAGTTTTCATCGCAAGAAAAAAATGATGGCTAAGGGAAATGCTGGGAGAATAAGAATGCTGAACATGTCCGCGGTTCTAGCGAGCGATAGCGGAGCTAGAAATCGCCTTTTAAGATCAAAAGGGTTTCCTGCCTGCCGGCAGGCAGGTTGTTACTTTTTGGCTGCCAAAAAGTAAAAGATAAATAGGAATACTTTTTATCTCCCTAACTTTTTGTCTTGAAACAAAAAGTTACAAAAAATTCAAGGCTGAAGAATATTTCTCAAAAAATCTACAGATCATCACACTGGTT
>JALYRR010000251.1:0-1401 GCA_030855265.1 Bacteroidota bacterium
ATCTAATATCCAACATCCAACATCCAACATCCAACATCCAACATCCAACACCAACATCTATCTCAGTAGCCCAGGATCTCCAGCACAACAGCTTTTGCCTCAATTTCCAATCCGTTACGTAAAGTTACTAAACTTCCCGGTTTTAAATGCTCACCAAATCCATGCGGAGCAAAAAGCACGCCCGTTATAACAACGCTTTCTCCTGGCTCGATGGGTTTTTTATACAGTTCAAACTGACATTCTGTTGAATAGCTTTTACCTCCTTTTACTGATGCCTGCGGACGATAAATGCCCATCAGCTCATACTTGCTGAGGTTTTCAAGCAGGAATTTCACCTTGAGATATTTCTTAAGATAGACCATCTTCTAAATTAAGCCTTCAGAAGAGGCAAAAAGCAATTTGAAAGATGGAGTTTTTTTCATTTTAATATCGGGTATTTTCAGGCGCTGATTCCCTGCAACATCGCATTTTCTACTTCTTCGCTGTCCCATTTGTTGTCAATATCCGGCATCGCCATCACTTTCTGCATGATCGCTTCTTGCTTTTGTCCTTCGCGTAAAGCGGTAGAATAGCGGATATGCGGACTATACGTAACCATCGAATACAAGGGTGTCCATTTATCCGGATGCCTTGAGCTGAATTTTGCTTCGATTTTTTTCTGCAACAAAAACTTAGGATCTGCTGTCTTATCTCTCATCTCAATAAAATTCATGATCGCGAGATCAGCAATTGCATCCGCATCCGGCTTACGTAACGCTTGATACTCATCAAATATTTTAACCCAGTCTTCTTTATGTTTGCTGATAAGATCATTCAATACCACACAATCTTCGAACCCGCAATTCATCCCTTGTCCGTAAAAGGGAACGATTGCGTGCGCTGCATCGCCGATCAGTCCGATCTTGTGATCGAATGTCCATGGAAAACATTTTACAGTGACAAGGGAAGAGGTGGGATTATTCATGAAATCGCTGATCAGCGTAGGCATCAGTGGAACAGCATCCGGAAATTCAGTTTCGAAAAACGATTTCACTTGTTCTTCTGTTTTTAAATTTGAAAAGGAATACTTCCCTTCGAAAGGAAGGAACAAGGTGCAGGTAAAATTGCCGTCCATGTTTGGTAATGCGATCATCATAAAGCTGCCGCGTGGCCAGATGTGCAATGCATTTTTTTCGATCAGGAATTCGCCGTTTTTGCCGGGAGGAATTATTAGTTCCTTATATCCCGCTTCGATGTAATGCTGATTGTATTCGAAACGATCGGAGCTGAGCTGCATATTCAAACGTGAAGAAGCGAATGCGCCATCGGAACCGAACAACAAATCGCTGGTCTCACTGGAGGTTTTATGTGTTTCTCCATTTTCAAAATGAGCTTCTGTTTTTGAACGATCGATGTGTGTGC
>JALYRR010000251.1:1411-4816 GCA_030855265.1 Bacteroidota bacterium
GTGTGCAACGTTCATTAAATTTTATTGTGACTCCGGGTTGCTGTTCCGCGAGATCCATCAAACGCATATTGATTTCGGCACGGGAAACAGAATAAATGGCCTGGTTGTCCTTCCCATAAGGCTGATAGGCAATTGTCCCATCCTTGTGATGGATGGATCGGCCATACATGGGTATCGCGATCTTTTTTATCTCATCCGCTATTCCAACTCCTTCCAGACCTTTCCATCCACGATCACTCAATGCCAGGTTGATAGACCTTCCGGCAGAAACAGTTGATTTTCGCATGTCGGGCCTTCGCTCGAACAGGTTGATCTTATATCCTTTTTTCGCAAGATAAATAGAGAGCAATGAGCCGACTAATCCTGCTCCGATGATGTTTATTTTTTTTGTCATGTAATACGTTTTAATTTGTTTACAAGGCTCCTTTCAGGATCTCCCCGAAACGAAATACATCTTCAAAAGAATTGTAGAAAGGTACCGGCGCGCAACGAATTACATTCGGTTCTCGCCAGTCGGAAATAATTCCTGCTTCAGTTAATTTATTGAACAGGTCTTTTCCTCTGCCATGAGCAACAATTGAAAGTTGACAACCTCTTTGTTTTTTATCACGCGGAGTGATGATCTCCAGTTTTTGTTCGAGATCTTTATTGATCTCATCGATCATAAATTCCAGGTAGCCGGTTAGTTTTTCAGTTTTGCTCACCAAGGCATCCATTCCAACCTCATCAAACATATCCACTGACGCTTTGTGTGCTGCCATTGACAATACAGGAGCATTGCTCATTTGCCAGGCTTCTGCTGTTTCCATAGGAATAAAACCTTTCTGCATTTTAAACCGCGAAGCTTTGTCGTGTCCCCACCAGCCAGCGAAACGTGGTGTGGTTTTATCATTCAGATGTTTTTCATGAATAAAAATTCCTGATACACCACCCGGACCAGAGTTCATGTATTTATAACTGCACCAGCAGGCAAAATCTACATCCCAGTCATGAAGTTCCAGTTTGAGATTTCCTGCAGCATGTGCAAGATCAAATCCCACAACAGCTCCGGCTTTATGTCCGGCCTCTGTGATCGCTTTCATATCGAACACCTGGCCGCTGAAATAGTTTACTCCACCTATCATAACAAGTGCAAGCTGATCCTTGTTCTTTTCAATAGCGCTTAGAACATCTACATGACGGATACAATATTCACCTTCTCTCGGGGCAACTTCAATAATGGCTTCATCAGGATTAAGCCCATGAAATTTTACCTGCGATTCCAGAGCATACTGATCAGAAGGAAATGCTTTCGCTTCACAAAGGATTTTATATCGTTTGCTCGTCGGCCTGTAAAAGCTTACCATCAACAAATGCAGATTAAGCGTAAGCTGATTCATGACCACAACTTCAACTGGTTTTGCACCAACGATCTTTGCAAGTGGTTCAGCGAATTGTTCGTGATAGGAAAGCCAGGGTTTCCGTGCATGGAAATGTCCTTCTACACCAAATGTAGCCCAGTCTTCCAGTTCATTCAGCACATAATCCTGTGTTGCTTTTGGTTGCAGTCCGAGTGAATTTCCTGTGAAATAAACTGTTTCGCGACCATGCATCATCGGAAAATAAAATTTCTCTCTGTAGTTTTTTAAAGGATCAGCAGCATCCTGCTTCTTTGCGAATTCTAATGTGTTCTCGTAGGTCATGATTTTTTCTAATATTTTTTCTCGCTGATGTTTTTTCTCGCAAAGTTTTTTTACGCTGATATTTAATCTCGCAGAGTTTTTTCCACGCAAAGACGCAAAGCACGCAAAGTTTATAATTTGTTAGCTACTCTGTAAACGCCGTCTTTGACAAGGTTAACATTAAAATTTACAAGCAGCCCTAATCTTCTTTCAGTCAGTTTTAAGTATGTGAGTAGTTGCTTGTGATGAACCGGAGCAATTGTCTCAACTGATTTAATTTCGATTATAACTTTGCTTTCCACTACAATGTCGGCTCTGAATCCAACTTCCATTTTAATTTCATTATAAACAAGTGGAATTGATTTTTGCCTTTCAAAATCAATATTCCGTTTTCTTAGTTCATAACAGATAACTTCCTCATAAACACTCTCTAACAATCCGGGTCCAAGTTGCGAATGAATATCTATAAAAATACCAATCAGAACATTTGAGATCTCATTTTCGGTCATAATTTCTTTGCGATCTTTGCGCCTTTGCGTGACACATTTTTATCTTTCGTGTGAAATATATTAGAGAGCCGAATGTTGCCTTCAAAGATATATATTTGCACTTTAAATGGCCCTTATGAAGAGAGAAAAATCCGAAGCCTTGTTTGAGAAGGCAAAAAAATATTTTCCCGGTGGTGTAAACTCTCCGGTACGTGCATTTCGTTCCGTTGGTGGTACTCCCTTATTTATTGAAAAAGGAAAAGGTTCACATATCTGGGATGCGGATGGGAATGAATTCATTGACTATTGCGGCTCCTGGGGCCCGCTCATCCTCGGACATGCGAACAAGAATGTTGTGGATGCGATTAAAAAAACGGTAGAGAACGGGAGTTCATTCGGAGCTCCCACAGCGCTGGAAAATGAACTTGCAGAATTGATCCTCAGTAACAACAAATACATTGAAAAGATTCGTTTTGTGAGTTCAGGTACTGAAGCTGTGATGAGCGCAATCCGTCTTGCCAGAGGATTTACAAAGAGAAATAAGATTCTGAAGTTTGAAGGATGTTACCACGGACACAGTGATTCACTTCTTGTGAAAGCCGGTTCCGGACTGGTTACTTTCGGTAATACATCTTCCGCAGGTGTGCCTGAAAGTTTTGTAAATGAAACCATCGTTGTTTCTCTGAACAATGAAGAAGCTGTTAAACAGGCTTTCGCAGAATTCAAAGATCAGATCGCCTGTGTGATCATTGAACCGATTCCAGCCAACAACGGACTGTTGCTTCAGCGAAAAGAATATCTGCAATTTCTGCGTGAGATCTGTACTGAAAATAAAACGCTTCTCATTTTTGATGAGGTGATCAATGGCTTCAGAGTAGGTTTTGAAGGAGCAGCAGGTTATTATAAAATTCAGCCCGACATCATAACCTATGGAAAAATTATCGGAGGAGGATTGCCGGTAGGGATGTATGGAGCAAGTTCAGTTATCATGAGTTGTATTTCTCCGGAAGGAGATGTGTACCAAGCGGGTACACTGAGCGGCAACCCGGTAGCGATGGCAGCTGGGATTGCCCAATTGACGGAATGTTTAAAGCCGGGCTTTTATGAAGAGCTTGAAAGAAAAACACAATTTCTGATCAAGAATATTTTCAGTGAAGTAAAAAAATTAAACCCAACTGATTCTAATCTTAAACTGTTTTCTGTTGCCAGTATTTTTTGGATCGCTTTCACGGATAAAGATGTGATCAGATCAGCAG